>JBBQBU010000035.1:0-20550 GCA_038318015.1 Chloroflexota bacterium
GCCATCGCTGTCCTGGTCGTGGGGCTGTTCGGCTACGCGCTGTGGCAGGCCGTCCGCGCCTTGCTGGACACCGAGCACAAGGGATCGGATGCAAAAGGGCTGCTGGGACGCGCCGCCTACATCGTGGTCGCGTGTGTCTACGGCAGTTTCGCGATCACCGCGCTCCGGATCGCGATGGGCGCGCGCAGCGACCAGGGCAGCACCCAGCAGACGCAGGACTGGACAGCCTGGCTGATGGGGCAGCCGTTCGGCGTCTGGCTGGTGGGACTTGCAGGCGTCTGCGTCATCGCCATTGGTGTCTTCCAGTTCGTGCGCGCCTTCAAGTCCAACCTGACCGAGGACTTACGCCTGACAGATGTCGGCGCGGAGCACGCCACGCTCGTCACGCGGATCGGACGCGCGGGCTACGCTGCACGCGGCGTCGCGTTCGGGACCATCGGCGCACTGCTGATTGCCGCCGCCCTGCACGCCAATCCGAGCAAGGCCCAGGGGCTAGACGGCGCGTTGGCAACGCTGGCGGGCCAGCCGTTCGGCGTCTACCTGTTGGGTGCGGTGGCCGTTGGCCTTGCCGCGTATGGCAGTTTCGCACTGATCGAGGCGCGCTACCGCCGGATGGTCATTCAGTAAGCACGGGCAGTAAGCCCAGGTAACCTGCGTCGGATGTCGCTAGCGAAGCGGTCGGTGCGCCTCTGCTGTATTGAAGAGGTGCACCGACCGCTTCGCACATCCCCAGACTCCTACGGGTCTGAGGCTCGCAGGACTGCAGGTCCGGCCCCGGACCCATGTTCGACCCTGAACAACCGTCGCCGGATGGCCGCACGCGGTACACTGCTCGCGAACGGTGCAACCGAATGAGGGGTACCAGACGTTGTCCTTTTGCCAGTCGTGCCAGCGGCTGGCCCGGGCCACCGCCCGCTCGGGGCGCGCCTGAGGCTGGAGCGGCACTGTGTCTGTCTTGCCAGAGGGGACCGTCACCCTGCTGTTTGCGGATGTCGAAGGCTCGACCCGACATCTGCTGCGGCTCGGTGAGCGTTACCCAGCAGTTCTTGAACGCCAGTCGGCCGTGGTCAGCAGCGCCGTCGAGCGATATCGCGGCCACCTGATTGACGGGCAGGGTGATTCGAGCTTCGCGGCGTTCGTGACGGCGCAGGATGCGATCCTGGCGGCCATCGACGCCCAACGCGCGCTGGCGACCGAACCGTGGCCGGACGGCGAACCGTTCCGCGTGCGCTTTGGCGTCCACACTGGCGAGCCGGTGCGGAACGCGACCGGCTACGCGGGGCTAGATGTCCACCGGGCTGCGCGCATCTGCACGGCGGCCCACGGCGGGCAAATCCTGATCTCGCAGACCACCCGCGACCTGATCGCCCACGCCATCCCAGCCGAGGCGGTGCTGCTCGATCTCGGCCACCATCTGCTCAAAGATCTGCCCCATCCGGAGCACCTGATTCAGGTGGCCGGCCCGGGGCTGGAGCGCGACTTTCCACCGCCCCGCACCCTGGGCGCGCCGGCCGGCCTGCCGCCGCACCGTCAGCCGCTGATTGGCCGCGAAGCGCAGATAGAGGAGTGCCGGGCGCTGCTGCTGCGCGACGACATCCGCCTACTGTCGCTGACCGGGCCGGGCGGCACCGGCAAGACTTCGCTGGCCGTGCACCTGGCTGGCGCGCTGATGCCCAGCTTTGATGACGGCGTGTATTTCGTCGCGCTGGCCGCCATCACCGACGCGGCGCTGGTGCCCCGTGCCGTCTCGCGGGCGCTCGGGGTGCAGGAGATCGGGAGCCGGCCGTTATTGGACGTGCTCAGCGGAGCCATCGGTAGCCGCCACTGCCTGCTGGTGCTGGACAACTTCGAGCATCTGCTGGCCGCCTCGTCGTTCCTGGCCGACCTGCTGCGCGCCTGCTCGCGCCTGAAGATTCTGGTCACGAGCCGCGCGGTGCTGCGCCTGTCCGCCGAGTACGATGTGCCGGTGCCGCCGTTGGCGCTGCCGCCGGAAGACGACGTGACGGCGGCCCAGCTAGCGCTCAACGACTCCGTGCGCCTATTCGTGGCACGCGCCCGTGACGTGCGCCCGAACTTCGCCCTCACCGACGACACCGCGCCGGTCATCGGGGCGATTTGCCGGCGGCTCGACGGCCTGCCGCTGGCCCTGGAGTTGGCGGCTGCCCGCGTTCGGCTGCTGCCGCCGCGCGCGCTGTTGGCTCGCCTCGACCGGCGCTTGCCGATCCTCACGGACGGCCCGCGCGACTTGCCGGCCCGGCAACGCACCCTGCGCGACACCATCGGCTGGAGTTACGGCCTGCTCGACGAAGACGAGAAGCGTGTCTTCCGACTGCTCGGGGCGTTCGTCGGCGGGTGTACGCTGGACGCGGTGGAAGCGCTCTGCGACGACGCAGACCGCAGTATGCAGGCGCTCCACCATCTCAGCTCGCTCGTCGACAAGAGCCTGGTGCGGCAGGTTGAGAGCAACGGTGAACCGCGCTTCACCCAGTTGGAGACGATCCGCGAGTTCGCCATCGACCAGCTTGAGGCGGCCGGCGAGGCGGAGGACGTGCGCCGCCGTCACGCCGACTACTTCCTGGAGTTCGTCGGGACGGCCGACCCGCTGCTGATCGGCCCGGAGCAGGTCGCATGGCTGGACCGGCTGGAGGATGAGCACGGGAACCTCGGGGCGGCGCTGGCCTGGGCACGCGAGGCGCACGCTTCAGGCGAGCAGACCGCCAGCGGCGTGCCGGGGACGCTGGCCGGGCTACGGCTGGCAGGGTCGCTGCACTGGTTCTGGTGGCTCGGGGGCCACGTCGCAGAGGGCCGTCGCTGGCTGGCGGAGGTGCTCGCCTGGGACGCTGGCGCGGACGGGCAGCCGGCGCAGGCCCGCGCGCTGTACGCCGCCGGCACCCTGGCGATGATCCAGGGAGCCTACGAGGACGCCCATCGGTTGCTTGCAGCAGGAGCGGACGTGGCCGACAACCTGGGCGATATCGTCATGTCGGCCCGTTGCCTGACCTATCGTGGCATCGTGCAAACCTACTTCCATGAGACGGGCGACCTGGACATCTCGGCGGGGCGACAGACGGCTGAACAGGCCGCAGCCATGCTGGATGAGACCGACGACATCTGGGGGCAAGCCCTGGCATTGTCCCAACTTGGGGCGCACGCGCGGCGCGCTGGCGACTACGACCGCGCCGAACGGGTACTCCTGCGGGCCGTCAGCCTCGCCCGAGAGACGGGTGAGCGGTACCTCCTGGGGTCGTGCCTGCCGAAGCTTGGCAGCCTGTACATGGATCACGAGGAGTTCGCCAAGGCCGAACCGGTCGTCCGAGAAGCCCTGGCCGCCTTCCGTGAGATTCGGGAGGTCTGGTGGACAGGCCGCTGCCTGCAATACCTGGCGCGCGCCAGCCGGGGCCTCGGCAACTTCCGGCTCGCGGCGCTGCTGATCGGCGGCTCCGACGGCGTGCTGGAGTCTGGCGGTGCGCGCCGCATCCCCCGCGAGCGGCAGCACTACGACGCGATCATGGCCGATCTCCGAGATGCTCTCGGAGAAGAGCAGTTTCGGCACGCCTACGAGCGCGGCCACCAGATGCCGCTTGATGCCTTGCTGTCGTTTGCGCTCGAAACGCCGCCCGTGTCGCGCGCACGCCCGACAGCCTAACCGGCGCACGCGGGCCGCGCCTGCCGGGCGATCCACTGGCGGCGGCGCTGTGCCGACGGGAACCATCTCCCTGTCAACAAGCGGGTACACTGGGGAGCAAGGGGGGACGCTGCTGTGGCTCGATCTATGGACCTCGAGATGCTTCGTCAGTCGGTCGTGTTGGGGGCGATGCCGCCGACCGAATTGGAGCGCCTAGCGCCGGCGCTCAAGCGGCGGTCCTACAAGCGTGGGGAGACGCTGTACCACCAAGGCGACCCCGGCCATGTCCTCCATGTCGTGCTGGAAGGCCGCGTCAAAGTGGTGCTGCCGTCCGAGACCGGCGAAGAGGCCGTGCTGACGGTGTTGGGGCCGGGCGACTTACACGGCGAGATGTCGCTGCTGGACGGCCAGCCACGCTCTGCGACGGTGGTAGCGCTGGAACCGGTCGTCTCAGCCACGCTGAGCCGCGAAGACTTCATGGACTTGCTGAAGCGCAGCCCTGGTGCCGTCGAAGGCGTGCTGGCGGGCCTCGCGCAGATGATTCGCCGCCTGAGCAGCGAGGTTGGCGACCTGATGTTCCTGGACTTGCAGGGCCGGCTGGCGAAGAAACTGCTGGAGTTGGCCGAGACGCACGGCAAAGACGACGGGAACGGCGTGGAGATTCAGGCAACGCTGACCCAGGAAGACCTGGCGGGGATGATCGGGGCAACCCGGCCGCGCGTCAACCAGTTGCTCGGCTCGTTCGAGGATCGCGGGGCGATTGCGCGGCGCGGTCGGCGCATCATCATCTTGCGGTCGGACGTGCTGAGCCGTTGGGCCGCCACCTGACCTCCTGATCGGCAGTGCTCGGCAAGTAGACTGAATCTGGAGGTGTGCCGCGTGATTACGAAGGACCAGATGCTTGAAGCGATCAGTTCCCTCCCCGACGATGCGACAGTGCGCGACGTCATCGAGCGGCTCTAATTCATCGAGTTGATCGAGCAGCGAATCGCTGATGCCGATGCGCATTCGGGGGATACAGTGGCCCACGAGGAGGCCCGGAGACGGTTCGCTGCATGGCTGTAGTGACGTGGCGCAATGCTGCACTCTGCGACTTGGACGACATTCGCCGTTCAATAGCCGAGGACGCTCCTCACAGCGCAACCGTCGTCATCGGCCGCGTCTTTCACGCGGTTGAGCGATTAGACCTGTTCCCCCTCAGCGGCCGCATCGCCCCAGAATTCGAGGGGATGTTACTCGCGAGGTCATCGTTCGGAACTATCGGGTGATCTATCGCATCAACGGCGACGAAGTCGAGATCCTCGGCGTGCGACACGGCGCGCGCCGCCTTGGCGACATTCCGGGCAAGTCGCTGCCACTCGGTCGCTGATCTGGCTGGTGCGCGCCATAGCGTCGTTCCCACGGCGCGCCTTCGTGGTACGCTGGCGCTGCTGGCGACACAGCACAGGCTGTCTGGTGCGCGCCGTCGTGGTTGGGAGCCGAAGATGCAACGCTGGGAATATGTAGTTGTCATGGTTGATAGTCTTTAATGGACGGATAGCTGGGCCGAAGAGGCACGCTTCCAACTAGTAGCCTGTCACATGAGTATTGATGGGTCGCAGCACGTCATGTCATCCCGACCGACGCGAGCTTGCGAGCGGAGCGGAGGGATCTCGGCAACGGATATCCCGACCTAGAGATCCCTCGATTGCGCTCGCAAGCTCGCTGCACAACTATCGTCACGCTGCGCGCACCGCCTACCCTGCTCGGGATGACAGTGTTAGGCCCTCATATTCTGTGTGACAGGCTACTAGTACTAGTGGGTCACGTTGCATGTGTTTGAGGGGTTTCCCATCTGGTCAGACGCCCAACAATGACAGTTTGACCCACTAGTCCTGGTCCAGCTCGAAGGCGGCGTGCAGGGCGTTCACCGCGTCGTGCGCCTGACTGGCGGCGATGATGCACGTGATCCGGATGTCCGACGTGGTAATCATGTCGATGTTGATGGCGTTCGCGCTCAGCGCCTGGAACATCCGGGCGGCGTAGCCCGGCGCGCTCTGCATGCCCGTCCCGACGATGGACACCTTCGCCAGCCCATCCGAATGGTCAAGGCCGGCCGCGCCGATCTCTGGCAGGATCGTCTCGACCATCGCCACCGCCCGGCTGTAATCCGCCCGGCCCACCGTGAACGACAGGTCCGTTTTGCCGTCCAGGCTGGTGTTCTGGACGATGATGTCCACGCTGATGGCTGCTGCGGCAAGCGGGTTGAAGATTGCGGCGGCGACGCCCGGCCGGTCCGGCACGCCGACGATCCGAATCTTTGCCACGTCCACGTCGTGGGCGATGCCTCGAACGTTCTTGCGAACTTCCACGTTTTCAATCCTCGTGATGAGCGTGCCGGGCGCATCCGAGAAGCTGGAGCGCACCAGGATGGGAATGTCGTAGACCTCGCCAAGTTCGACGGCGCGCGGGTGCATCACGCCAGCGCCCAGGGTCGCCAGTTCGAGCATCTCCTCGTAGGAGATCTGGTTCAGCTTGCGGGCGTTCGGGACCACGCGCGGGTCAGCCGTGTAGATGCC
The DNA here is from genome assembly GCA_038318015.1 of Chloroflexota bacterium. Taxonomy (GTDB): domain Bacteria; phylum Chloroflexota; class UBA6077; order UBA6077; family JACCZL01; genus JADZEM01. The sequence continues at coordinate 6,184 of JBBQBU010000035.1, forward strand.
TTCCACGTCGGTGAAGATCTCGCAGCGCTCGGCCTGGAGCGCCGCCGCCAGCGCCACCGCCGTCGTGTCGGAGCCGCCGCGCCCCAGGGTCGTCACGTCCAGGTTCTCGGTGATGCCCTGGAAGCCGGTCACGATCGGCACCCGCCCGGCGTCAAGCTCGCGTCGGATGCGTTCCGGCTGCACGTCGGTGATGCGCGCCTTCGTGAACAGGCCGGTCGTCCGGATGCCGGCCTGCGCCGCCGTCAGCGACACCGACGGCTGGCCCATGTTCATCAGCGCCATCGCCATCAGGCTGGCCGACACCTGCTCGCCCGTGACAAGCAACTGGTCCATCTCGCGGTCGTCTGGGTCGCTGGACACAGCCCGGGCCAGCCGGATCAGGTCGTCCGTCGTCTTGCCCATCGCCGAGACGGTCACAACCACGTCGTAGCCTGACCGCGCGGTGTTCGCGATGCGCCCGGCGGCCCGCTTGATGCGCTCGGCGTCGCCAACGGACGTGCCACCGTACTTTTGCACCATGAGCGGACGGCCTGAACTCTTGGTACGTGAACCAGTGGTGATTGAGGTACTGGTGCTGGTGGCGCGAACTCCGCCCTCCATACTCACTCCATCAGGAAACAGCGTTGATTATGGCGGCCAGAAACGTCGGGCTGTATTCGGACACGCCGGCTTTCTGCACGGCTTCCGGCAGCAGCGGCTCGTCAGCCTGCTTCAAGCCCCACGCCCGTTCCAGCGAGATGCGTGGGATGCGCCGCGTCTTGCTGTTCCGCACGAGCTTGATGGCGACGTGCTTGTCCGTCACCTCTTCAACCCAGAAGCCCGGGCCATCGTCGGTCGGGAGGCGCTGCCCCACCAGTGCCGTGATCCGCGCCCACATGCTGTCATCTGGCGTCATGGCAGCCTACGACTCCTCGACCGCAGCGCCGTGCGCCGAAATCTCGGTCTGGATCAGCCGGCCCGGGACGCCGTGGGTGCGTGCCGTCTCGGCCAGCGCCGCCCCAACGTGCTCCGCGCGTTCAGGCGCGACCAGCGCCATCACCGACGAGCCTGCCCCGGACAGGAATGCCCCGTATGCGCCGGCCTCCAGCGCGCACGCGATCAACCGCGGCAGGGCCGGGAAGACGGTGCTGCGCGGCGGCTGGTGAATTGCATCTTCGGTGGCGGTACGCAGCAGCTCGGGCCGGCCGGCCGCCAGTGCCGCCACGAACAGCGACGCCCGGCTCATGTTGAACACCGCCGTGTCGATGGACACCTGTGTCGGCAGCAGGCCGCGCGCCGTGTAAGTGTCCATCGGGAAGTCCGGAATGTAGACAGTCGTCGCCAGGGGCATCGCCACCGGCACCTGGAGATGTTCCAGCCCGCGCGGCCCGGTCACGCAGACCTGGACCCCGCCAAACAGGCAGGCTGCGATGTTGTCCGGGTGCCCCTCAAGTTCGGCCCCCAGCGCAAAGACCTCGTCGGGGCTGAACGGGTCACCCAGCAGGCGGTTCCCGAGCAGCAGGCCGCAGGCCCGCGCCGCGCTGCTGCTGCCCAGCCCGCGCGACGGCGGGATGACGTTGTCGCAGCGCAGCCGGAGCGGCGGCGGCGGCGTGCCGTGCCGGCGGTAGACAACGGAGAGGGCGCGGTACACCTCGTTCGCGCCGTCGGTGGGCAGCAGGGCCGCACCCTCGCCCGTGACCTCAACGACGACATCACGACTGCCCCGTTCAGCGGGCCAGGCGTGGACGGTATTGGCGACACCGACGGCAAGGCTCAGGCAGTCGTAGCCCGGCCCGAGATTGGCGCTGGTAGCAGGCGCACGTACAGTTAGCACGGCCGGGGATTATGCGGGCTGGAGCACCGCCCCCCCAAGTCCTCACCTTCGCTGCTCAGGGCGATTGCATGTTGCGGTCAGGACCGTGGGCTTCAGCCCCGACCGGATGGCTCCGATCGTTCAACGGCGGGCGCGCCTGAACCGTCACGCAATCGCCGTGATTCGGTGCAGTTTCCCGTGTCACACTGCCGCGACCTTCTGCACACCGCCCCGAGGAGTAAGCGCACGGCTGGGTCTTAGCGCGGCTGGAACGAGGTCTGCGCCTTCACGTCCTCGCCGTCTACCGTCGCCACGAGGTCCACGGTGACCGGGTGGCCCGCCGTCGCGTCCCCGATGTTGAACGTGATGGTCGCCTCGCCCAGGTCGTTGGTGGCGACCGTGCCGTCGTTCACCGGGAACCGCTCGTCCACCGTCTTGTAGTGGGCCACCGCGTAGACCGGGATGTTCCGCATCGCCGTGTTGTCACGGGTCAGGCGCACCACCACGCTGACTTCGGTGCGGCGCGCAGGGGCCGGGTTGTTGATGCGTGCCGTTGCCTGGACGCTCTCGGCGACGGTGCGCGTTGCCGCCGGCGTCGCAGCCGACCCGGCGGTCGGGGAGGCCGGCACGATGCCCGGCACGATCACCTGACGCGGCGTCGGCGTGGGCATCACCGGGACGGCCGTTGGCGACGCAACCGGCGTGGCCTGGGCGCGCCCCGATGCGAAGAGGCTGGTGCCGGCGTCTCGCATGGCGGACCAGTCGAGCAGGTTCGACGTACTCATGAACGTGTAGCCAGCATAGATCGCCAGCGCCACCACGCCGATCACCGCGACGGCTCGCAGCAGGCCGTATGGGATGCGCAGTTTTCGGAGTGGCAGTACGCGGGCGACCCGTGACGTGGTGCTGCTGGTGATGGCGCTCTGTGGCAGCGGCGCGGTCGGCCCAGCCAGTTGCCCCTGTTGCGCGGACTGCTGGTAGTAGGTGTGGCGCGCCCGCTGACGGTCGTAGTCTGCGCGGCGGTCCGGCTTGCCCAGGATTTCGTAGGCGGCGTTCAACTCGGCCAACTGGCGGGCGGCGCGGCCCGGCCGCCAGCGCGCATCGTGCATCTTCGCCGCCTTCTTGCGATAGGCGTAACGGATGATGTCGTCCGACGAGCGCGGATCGATCCCGAGCACAGCGTACAGGTCGGGGATGCCCGCGATCGCGTCCGGCGCGTCGTTGCGCTGCGGAGCGACGGCCAACGGCTCGTAGAGTGGCCGCGAGTCAGCCAGCCCGGGGGCCGGTTCGGCGGGCGTCTTCACGCCGTTCTTCGACTTTCGGGAGAAAAAACCGGCCATCAGGAGCCTCCTCCCCATAGCCACGGGGCCGCCCGGCGCCCGAGTGTAGCATAGCGCGTCTTGACAGCGTCGGTGGCGTTTCGGCGGGGGGTGCCCTGCAACATGCCACATAGGCTCGCCTGGGGAACCCCCACCCCCGACCCCTTCTCCCGCTTGCGGGAGAGGGGGGCTGGGGGGGTGAGGTTTGCTTGACGGCCTGCGCTGCTTGACCCGGCCATCAGCCGGCCGCTCCGTAGCCGGCGCTGGCAAGTGCCGTGGCGGCGGCGTCGCCGTCGTTCCAGGGCCGGCGCTCGTCGCGCACCAGCATGCGGCACTCGTGGCCCTTGCCGGCCAGCAGCACCGTGTCTCCGGGCTGGGCACGCCCGATCAGCGTCCGAATGGCTGACGCGCGGTCCAGGTCGATGGCGAAATCGCGGCCCTCGGTCTTCCCGGCGGCGCGGGCACCGGCCGCAATCTGCGCCGCGATCTGGGCGGGGTCTTCGTGCAACGGATCGTCCATGCTGATGACGAAAAAGTCGCTCTGTTCGGCGGCGATGCGGCCCATCGTCGGGCGATTGGCCGGGTCGCGTTCGCCGGCGTGCCCGAAGACCGTCATGACCTTGCCCGTGGTGTGGGCGCGAACCGTCCGCAGCGCGTTCTCCAGGGCTTGTGGCGTGTGCGCGAAGTCCACCACCACCAGGAACGGCTGCCCCCGGTCCACGCGGTCCATCCGGCCGGCGACCGGCGCAGTCACGGTGGCGGCCCGCACCACGTCGTCCAGGGTCGCGCCAAGCTCTAGCGCGGCGGCGGCGGCGGCGAGCCAGTTCGCGACGTTGAAGCGCCCCAGCAGCCGCGACCCGATGTCCGCCTGCCCGTGCGGCGTCGCCAGCCGGAAGCGGACGCCGCTCACGTCCAGCCTGATGTCGTGAGCCGTCACGTCGGCCGGCTGGTCGATGCCGTACCAGCGCACCGGGACCGCGCACTGTTCCTGCATGACCGCCGAGTACGGGTCGTCGGCGTTGAGGATGGCGACGCGCGGCCACGCCTTGCCGCTCGGCTCGCTGAGCAGCGCGAACAGCCGGGCTTTGGTGCGGGCGTACGCTTCCATCGTGCCGTGGAAGTTCAGATGTTCGGGGCTGAGGTTCGTGAAGATTGCCAGGTCGAACTCGCAGGCCCGCACCCGGTCGAGCGCCAGCGCATGCGAGCTGACTTCGAGGATGGCGGTGGTGTCGCCGGCCGCCACCATCTCGGCAAGGACTTCCTGCACCCGGTCGGCCTCGGGCGTGGTGTGGTGCAACTCGTTGGCACGCACGGTGCCGCCAGTCTGCACGTCCACCGTCGTCAGCCAGCCGACGCGCTGCCCGGCCTGCGCCAGAATCGCCGCCAGCAGCCGCGTGGTCGAGGTCTTGCCGTCCGTGCCGGTCACGCCGACGAGCCGCACCGCCCGCGATGGGTGCCCGTGCAGCGCCGCCGCTATGTCGGCCAGGGCCGGGCGTGCGGCCGGCACCAGGATCAGCGCGCGGCCCGGCGGCAGTGGCCGCGTCAGCGGCGCATCGGCCACGATACCGGCCGCGCCGCGCTCCAGGGCTTGCGGCACGTACGCGCGGGCGTCGTGGGTCGCGCCGGGCAGCACCACGAACAGGTGCCCAGGCAACACGCGTCGCGAGTCGTGGACCACGCCTCGCACGTCGGTTTGCGGGTCGCCCTGCACGAGCGCCGCTCCAGGCACATCCTGAACCAGATCAACCAGTCGCATCGCCAGTATAATGACGTAAGGGAGCGTCCTGGTGATGCTGTTCTCCATCACAGCGCGTGGCAGGAGCATCACAATGCAAGACCGACGTACCCGACCTGTTTGCACCGCTCCGGCCGCCGCTGCCGCCGCTGGTGGGGGCCGCTCGTGAGCGTGCCGCCGTCCACGCCGCCGCCGTCGCAACCCTCGAAGGGCAACGTGCTGGCCCAGGACCGCCCGAAGCTCTCGGAGCAGTTACGGCTGCTGCCGGACCGGCCGGGCGTCTACCTGTTCAAGGATGCGCGCGGCCGGCTGCTCTACGTCGGCAAGGCCGAGTCGCTGAAAGATCGGGTGCGCTCGTACTTCCAGCCGAGCACGAACTTTGACGAGACGCATCAGCCGAAGCTGAAGCAGATGACCACGCTGGCCCAGACGGTCGAGTACATCTTGACCGAGTCGCCGATTCAGGCACTGATCTGGGAGAACGACCTTGTTCGCAAGGAGCAGCCGCGCTTCAACACCAAGTTGCGCGACGACAAGCACTATCCGTACATCCGCATCGACGTGCAGAACCCGTGGCCGGTCGCGCGCGTGAGCCGGCGCATCGAGAAGGACGGCGCGCGCTACTTCGGGCCGTTCCCGCACGCCTCGTCGGTGCGGCAGACGCTCGACACGCTCAGTCGGCTGTTCCCGCAGATCTTGTGCAGTCGCACTATCACCGGCAACGACCCGCGCGCCTGCCTGTACCTGCACATCAAGCGCTGCCCCGCGCCGTGCATCGGCCTGATCGACAACGAGGGGTACCGCGCCCTGATCGACGGCATGGTGCGCTTCCTCGACGGCAAGAACTCGTCGGTGCTGCAAGACCTTGAGCGCGAGATGGACGCCGCCGCCGAGAACCTGGAGTTCGAGCGGGCAGCCGACTTGCGCGACCGGCTGGCCGCCGCACGCAAGGTCATTGAGCAGGAGAAGGTCGGGTACACGACCCAGGTGGACCAGGACGTGATCGGGTTCGCGCGCATCGACGGGAACGCCTGCTTCCAGTTGTTCTTCATGCGCGATGGCCGGCTGGCCCGCCGCGACGCCTTCCTGATGCAGGACGCGGACGGCGAGAGCGACCGCGCCGTCCTCAGTAGCTTCGTCAAGCAGTTCTACCCACGCGCGACCGACGTGCCGACCGAGATTCTGCTGCCGGACGACCTGGACGAGGCCGACACTATCGCGGAGTGGTTGCGGCAGGCAAAGGGCCGGCGCGTCGAGTTGACGGTGCCCAGGCGCGGCGAGAAGCGGCGCATCGTGGAACTGGCGACGAAGAACGCGCGCGACACGCTCGATCAGCAGCGGGCGGAGTGGCTGGCCGATGGCGAGAAGCACGGCGAGGCGGCGCTACAGCTACAGGAGGCGCTCAACCTGCCGCGCACGCCGCGCCGCATCGAGTGCTTCGACATCTCGCACGTGCAGGGCACCAGTCAGGTCGCCAGCATGGTCGTCTTTGAGGATGGCAAGGCGAAGCGGTCGGACTACAAGCGGTTCAAGATCAAGCACGACGAGGGGAACAACGACTTCTTGAGCATGCAGGAGGTGGTGCGGCGGCGGTTCATGCGGGCGCTGGCGGCAACGCCGGGGACCGAGCGTATGGGTGAGCAGTCGCCCGATGTGGACGCCTTCGCGCTGACCGAAGGCTCGTATGTGGCCGACCGCGCCATCGAGCCGTACCCGCACGCCGGCGACGGCGCAGCCCTCACCCCTGGCCCCTCTCCCGCAAGCGGGAGAGGGGAATCGAAGACGATCATTGAGGACGACGAGACGGCCGGCGACGTCGCGCGGAACGTGCTTGACGGCGGCCTGGAGGCAGCCTCGGAGGCGACGCACGGCACCGACGACGGCGGGCCAGATGGCGGGGCGACTGGCACCTGGGGGCTGTTCCCTGATCTGGTCATCATCGACGGCGGCAAGGGCCAGTTGTCGGCGGCCGTTGAGATCATGGACAGCCTGGAACTCTCCGAGATCCCGATTGTCGGGCTGGCGAAGGAGCGCGAGGAGTTGTTTCAGAAGCACACGACCGTGCCCGTGTTGCTGCCGCGCAACTCACAGGCGCTGTACCTTGTGCAGCGCGTCCGCGACGAGGCGCACCGCTTCGCCATCACCTACCACCGCAAGGTGCGAGGCAAGAAGGGGTTGCGCTCGCAGCTTGACGACGTGTCAGGCGTCGGGCCAGCGCGCAAGAAGGCGCTGATCCGCCAGTTCGGCTCGGTGAAGGCGATCCGCAGCGCCAGCGTTGAAGATCTGGCATCGGTGCCGGGGATGACCCGCCGCACCGCCGAGGAACTCAAGCGCGCCCTCGCCGAGTGACTCTGCTTGTGCACCTCGCGCCAGGGCGAGTGTGCGAGCAGGCTCGTCTTGACACCGGCGTGTCAAGACAGTAGATTAGCGGCGCGACTATCGTTGATCTCACGCTGAAGCCACCCACAGTTGCACAGCACCGGGTGACGCGAGGTACGCTGGCAGTCAACGCTCGTCCCCGGCCGAGTTCTAGCTGGGCGGTGGTTGGGGAGCAGCGGGAGAGGGTGAACCCGACTGACGAGGATGTCTTGAGGGTGAGTTCGCTGCACATTGTGGCGCGGCGACTTCGACTGACACGGGGTTCGGTGCTGGCGTGAGAGACGTTTTCTGCCGCTCGACGACGAGGGGGGAACCGGCATGAAGGAACGCGAACGAGCAAACACCGCGAGGCGGCTGACGCGTAGGGCGCTATTACTCAGCAGTCTCGGAGCGGCGGTCGGCCTGGGGTTGGCCGCGTGTGCACCGTCAGCGCCGGCACCGAGTAAGCCGGCTGAACCAGCCAAGCCTGCCGAGGCAGCGAAGCCGGCTGCCCCGGCTCAGGCTGCCCCGGCGCAGACCGCGCCAGTCCTGCCAACATCGGCCGGCGTTGCGCAGCCGGCGCTCAAGCCTGTCGGCTCGGTGGTGGTGGACCGGCCGGCCCGGTCATCGGTCCCGAACCCGAAGCGGGGCGGCGAGATCCGGATGGCCCAAAACGGGACAGCCGCCCACTTTGACCAGCATCAGGGATCGAGCGCCCCGACCCGGCCGCTCTACAGCAAGCTGCTGAAGCGCGACCCGGCCGACGGCAACCGAACGATCATCACTGACCTCGCGACCAGTGTCGAGCCGTCGGCCGATAGCAAAGTGTACACGTTCAAGCTGCGTCAGGGCGTGAAGTTCCATGATGGCACGCCGTTCACCTCGGCGGACGTGGTCGCCTCCCTGAAGCGGCAACTTGAGCCGCCCCAGGGCGTCATCCCGACGTTCAAGTCGATCCTCGGGCCGATCACCGCCGTGGACGCGATTGATCCGGGGACGGTCCGGGTCACGCTCTCGCAGCCATACTTCCCGTTCCTCGACGTGCTCGCCGCCGACGGTCCGGGCATCATCGTCTCCAAGAAGACGCTCGACGAGAACGGTGGCGACCTGAAGAAGGTGATCGCGCCGGGGACCGGGCCATACAAGTTCAACGAGCACAAGCAGGGCGAATACTGGCTGTTCGACAAGAACCCGGACTACTACGACAAGGAGATCCCATACGCCGACAAGATGCGCTGGCTGCACGTGCCGATTGCCGATGACCGTGGCACCGCCGTGTTGACCGGTCGGGCCGACTGGACGTCGAACGCGGGTCTACAGACCTGGCTCGAAGGCCAAAAGCGCCCGGAGATCGTCAAGGGACTGCACACCAAGGGTATCGTCCGCACAGCCGCGATCTTCAACGTTAAGAAGAAGCCGTTCGACGACAAGCGGGTGCGCCGGGCGATCCATCTGGCCTGGAACCGGGCCGATATGAGCGCGGTCTCCGGCCGCTTCGAGCCGACGAGTTACTCGCGCTGGGTGCCCCACGGCGACGCCTTCGAGATGCCAGAAGACGAAATCAAGAAGCTGCCGGGCTACCAGCCGCAGACCCCGCCCGAGGTCATTCAGGAAGCGAAGAAGCTGCTGGCCGACGCCGGCTTCCCAGACGGCATCAAGGGTGTGGACTTCATCGCCATCCGCGACCACTACACGATCAACGGCGCGACGGCGATGCAGGACTGGTTGAAGCGGCTGTTGAACATTGAGGTCAACCTCCGGGCGATGGACCGGACCCAGGTGCTGCAAGAAGAGGCGGCGGGGAACTTCGACATCTGCTTCAACTGGAAGGAGACGCCGGGCGGTATCTCCGACCTGGGACTCTATGCGGCCCTGGCCTTCAAGACCGGCGGCGGCAACAACACCGGTAACTACTCGAATCCGGAGATGGACAAGCTGGTCGACCAGATCCTTACTGAGCTTGACAAGGAGAAGCGGACCGTTCTGATCCGCAAGGCCGAGGACCTGCTTGACGACGAATCGCCCTGGGTGGGCAACGGCTTCAACGGCCACGGCCTGTTCTGGCGCAACGAGCTAAAGGGGATGGGCTTCGAGCAGCGCATTATCACCGAGTCGTACGCGGCCTTCGAGACCGGCTGGTTCGACAAGTGACGTAGGTGTCGGGTGCTGGGTTTCGGGTTTCGGGGGACTTCCCGCTTCCCGAAACCCGAAACCCAACATCTGAAACCCACAAACATGCAGACGTACATTGCACGGCGGTTGCTGGCCGCCATCCCCACCATCTTTGGCATCACGGTACTGATCTTTCTGGCGATGCGGGTGTTGCCGGGCGATCCGTTCTTGGCCGTCGGCGGTGACACGGCGTCCACGATGCGGATGACCGACGAGCAAGTCCAGCAGGCCCGCGCACAGCTCGGGCTTGATCGGCCGTACTGGCAGCAGTACCTCTCGTGGATGGGCGATATCGCGCGAGGGGAGCTTGGGCGCTCGTTCTGGCGCGACGAGCCGGTCCGCGATCTCATACTGCGGCGCGCCCCGATTAGTGCGGAGATCGCCACGCTTGCCATCGTCGTCGCGTGGTTCGTCGGCATCCCGTTGGGCGTTCTCAGCGCGACCCGCACCAACACGGTGATTGACTATATCGCCCGGGTGTTCGCGGTGTTGTTCATCGCGATTCCGGGCTTCTGGCTCAGCATCCTCATCGTCACGGTGCTGGTCCTGACCTTTCTTTGGCGGCCCCCCATTACCAGTGTCGATCTCTGGGTCGATCCCTGGACCAACCTCCAGATGGTGATCGGGCCAGGGCTGGTCCTCGGGTTCGGCATCGCGGCGGTGCTGGCGCGGTTCTCTCGCTCGTCGATGCTGGAAGTGTTAGGCGAGGATTACGTGCGGACGGCGCGCGCCAAAGGACTAGCCGCCCGCGCGATCATCTGGCCCCACGCGCTCAAGAACGCGATGCTGCCGACGATTACCGTTACGGGGACGGCGATCGGCAGCCTGCTTGGCGGAGCGGTGGCCGTCGAGACAGCATTCTCGGTTCCGGGGCTTGGCCTGACGCTCGTCCAGGCGCTGAATGAGCGCGATTGGACGATCGTGCAGAACCTCGTGCTGCTGTACGGCGTGCTGTTCACGCTGGTCAACTTGCTGGTAGATGTCAGCTACTCCTGGTTCGATCCGAGGATCAGGTACAGCTGATGAACTGGCGCGGGGAGGCGCGACCGTGAGACCGGGAGGAAGCGCGTGAATGCGGTGATAGCTACCCCATCGTCACCGCCACACATTGAGGCGTTGCAGACGCGCGTCCTAGGCGGGGTGCTCCGCTTTGCGCGGTGGTCACCGCTGACATCCGTGGCGCTCTTCCTGCTGGTTGTGCCGATCGTGCTGGCGGTCCTCGCGCCAGTCATCGCCCCGTTCGACCCGACCCTGAACCAGTATTCCAAGCTCGTGCAGGAGCCGTCTGCGACCCACATCATGGGAACCGACAAGCTGGGCCGCGACGTGTTCAGCCGGCTGCTCTACGGGACGCGGGTGAGCCTGTTCGTGGCGTTCGCGGCGGTGCTGCTGGGTGAAGCGCTCGGGTTCTTTTTGGGCGTGGCGACCGCGTACATTGGCGGGCGATTCGATCTGGTGAGCCAGCGGCTGGTGGACGTGGTGATGTCGTTTCCCACCCTGATCCTGGCGATGCTGCTGATGGCAGGGCTGGGGGCTGGCATCGCGACGATCATCATCGCAATCGCCGTCACCCGCGTGCCTGGCTCGGCGCGAATCATCCGCTCGGTGGCGCTCTCAGTCAAGTCGCTGCCCTACGTCGAGGCGGCGCGTGTGGTGGGGGCGTCTCACTGGCGGATCATGCTGCGGCACATCGCGCCGCAGTGTGTGGCACCGTTGCTCGTCGTGTTCAGCCTCAACCTGGGCGCAGCGATCTTTGCTGAGGCGGCGTTGAGCTACCTCGGCGTGGGCGTGCCGCCGCCAACGGCCAGCCTGGGGAACATGCTCGGCGAGCAGAATGCACAGTCGTTCAAGCCACCATGGTGGCTGGTGGTCTATCCCGGTCTGGCGATCACGATCATCATCCTGGCGGCAAATCTGGTCGGCGACAGCCTACGCGACTTCTTCGATCCGCGCCTGAAGGGGCGGGGGATGGGGCGCTAGTCCGGCAGACTTCCGTCTTCACCACGGCCTTCTGTTCACCTGCGGCCGTGGCCAGCGGGTGGCATGGGAACCGAACGCGCGCGGCCGGCGTCAGAGGCTCTTGGACGGCACGTCTGAGGGCTGGTCGGTGGTCCGGGTGGAACCGCCGTGCTGGTCGGTGGAGGGAACGTGCGCGATGGAACCCGCCTCGGCCTGATGGCCCTGGCTGTGGCCGCGCTCCTGGGTCTGCTGGGCGACTTGCTCCTGCGAGCGATTCCGTGGGGCGTCAACGCGCCGCTCTGGCTGCTGGCGCTCGTCGCGGCGGGCGGCGGCCTGTTGTACCTGGCGCGCGTGCCGCTGCTGGGCGAGGGGCGCTGGCTGGCGCTGGTGGCCCTGCTGTTTGCGGCCGGCATCGCCTTGCGAGACTCGCAGACGCTGCTCTGGGTCAACGTGCTGGCGGTCGGCCTGACACTCGGGCTGTCCGGGCACCGGGGCGGCAGCGGCTGGCCGCGCATCGGCGGGCTGATGCAGTACCTCGGGGCGCTGGCCTCGGCTGGCTTCCACGCCTGCGGCGGCGTGCTGGTGCTCGCCTTCTTCGACATCCACTGGAAGGAAGTCCCACGCACCGGCTCGTCGGCCGTCGTGCTGGCGGTGCTGCGCGGCCTGTTGATCGCCATTCCGCTGCTGGTGCTGTTCGGCGGGCTGTTCATGGCGGCAGACGCCGTATTCTCGGGCATCGTCACCAATGTGCTGAGCATCGACCCGCGCACACTGTTCCTGCACCTGTTCTGGTGGGGCGTCTGGGCCTGGCTGTCGGCCGGCTTCTTCCGACAGGTGCTGTTCTACACCGCGATCCCAGTCCTTGATGCACTACGTGTCGCCGCCGTTGATGCCGACGGCACGCCGAGTACGGGCGCGGCTGCCGATGCGGCGACCGCATCGACCGTAGCCGCGGGCGACGCGCCGGCTACGACGCCCGTGTCTGCACCTGTGACTGCGCCCGCCGTTGGCCTGAAGCGCGCTGGCGGCCGGGTCGGATTCCTGAGCATCGTTGAGCTTGGCGTGGTGCTCGGCCTGCTGGACCTGCTGTTCCTGGCGTTCGTGCTCGTCCAGTTCCGCTATCTGTTCGGCGGTGCAGAGCTGGTGCAGGTGTCGGCCACGCTGACCTATGCCGAGTACGCCCGGCGCGGCTTCTTCGAACTGGTGGCGGTGGCGGCGCTGCTGCTGCCGATGATGCTCTTCCTGGACTGGCTGGCCCGTCTGGATACCCCGCGCGCCACCATGATCTACCGCGTGCTGGCGGGGTTACTCGTCGCGCTGCTGTTCGTGGTCATCGTCTCGGCACTCCAGCGGATGCGCCTGTACACCCAGGAGTACGGCCTGACCGAACTGCGGCTGTACACCACGGCGTTCATGTTCTGGATCAGCACCGGGGCCGTCTGGTACCTCGCCACCGTCCTCCGCGACCAGCGCGAGAAGTACCTGTTCGGCGCGATGCTGGCCGGCTTGTCGGTCGCGGCCATCCTGAACCTGATGAACCCCGACGACCTAATTGTGCGGACCAACGCCGGGCGCGAGGATGCGTCGTCGCGCTTCGATGGCGAGTACACGCTGCTGCTGAGTGCCGACGCCGCGCCGGCCGTGATTGAGGCGCTGCTGTACATGTCCGAGTCGCAACAGGTGACAGTGGCACGGCGGCTGTTGCAGCGCTGGGAGAAGGGCAACACCGAGGACTGGCGTAGCTGGAACTACGGTCGGTGGCGGGCGTACCTGGCGACCGCCGAGAACGAGGCGCAGTTGCGCGACCTTGCAGCCCGGCAGCCACCCCGCACGGACAGCGCGCCGTCCCCGGCCACGACGCCGAGCGGCTCGCCGAAACCTGCCGCGACACCGGCCGCGAAGCCCTCACCAACCCCGCGCTAGGGCCGGCCCAGGCGGCGGGCAAGCTGCTCGGCGGGGTGCCAGAGCAGCGCGCGCGTGTGCTGCTGAAGTTGCTTCCTCAACGTCGGCGGCGGGCTGAATGGTCCCCAGACGGGCAGCGCCGTGCGCTCCGTGAAGGCGCGGGCGAGGTCGCCAGGGGTGTGGCCGGGGAACTGAACGATGACTCGGTACAGGTCTTCCAGGTGGTGGGCGTCGCTGCCGCCGATGGCCAGCAATGGCTGGCCGTGGCGGCGCTCGTGGCGGTGGTTCAGGGCCAGAAGTGCCGCGATGCTGCCGTCCGACCCGTGATACGGGTTCAGCAACTCGAAGCCGGCGATGCCGAGCGGCCCGGCCAGGGCAGCCAGCCGCTGCCGCCCCAGCCCGATCCAGAACGTGTCCACGTGCGGCACGACGACGAACGCGCCGAGTGCGCTGGCCTCCCGCATGGCCGCCCGCAGCGACAGGAACTTCGGGGGTGGGGCGGCGGGAAACGGCGGTTCAAGCCTGAACAATAGCAGGTGCTTGAACGCCCGAATCGTCAGTTCGACGCCCCAGACGGGCTGCACGCGGCTGGCGGGATGACGTGCCCGCCACGCCTGTGCCCGCACAAATGCCTGCGTATCGTCGTGGTCAGTGATGCCGACGATGTCGATGTCGCCGCGCCGGTCGGCATCATCAAGAATCTCCTCGACGGTGGCCGTACCGTCGCTGAAGGTCGAGTGCAGGTGCAGGATCGCCCGCCCCATGCGTGCGCGCGTCCTGACAGGTGACCGGCGCGGCGCTGGGATGCTGTGTCTCCACGGTCAGGCGGCGACTGCGCTGGCCGAGCCGAGCGCGTCCGACAGGTCCAGCGAGAGCCAGCTACGGTCTGGGCGGTCGTGGGCGCGGACCCAGAGACGGGCGGCGGCCGGCTCGGTGATCGAGCTGTAGATGGTGCCGGGGTTACTGAGGCAGTCCCAGACATCTGCGGCCCCGGCCGGCGGGCACCTGTCGATGAGGGCCGACTGCGCCTCTGCGATGCCGTGGCGTCCGCTCCCGAACAAGTCGCGGAGCCGCAGCAGCCGGTGCTCAGAGCTTGGCATGACCCAGCCGGTTTGCAGGGGTGTCATCGC
>JBBQBU010000036.1:0-20295 GCA_038318015.1 Chloroflexota bacterium
GCCCTCACCCCCGACCCCTCTCCCCCTTGTGGGAGAGGGGAGACGGGTCGGGTGCTCTCCATGTCTGCGAGTGGGTGCGGGGCGACAGGCAGGCGCGGATGAAGCCCCCCCTCTCCCACTTGTGGGAGAGGGGGCTGGGGGGTGAGGGCCGCTCAGCAGGGGTCGAGGGTGAGGGCCGCCCACCCGGGCTGGGGGTGAGGGCACATCCGGCCCACCGTCACGCGTCGGCACCGCAGTCCTAGTCGTCATTGGGGAACAAGTCCTTGTAGCCGCGCTTCGGCGTCAGGCTGGCGGCGACCGGGTCCGGGCCGCGCCCCCACGGCGTTGATGCGGTCGAGGCGGCCGGGCGCTTGCTGTTCGCCTGCGCCACCCACTCATAGAAGGTCTGGTCGTAGGAGCGCGTCCGCAGCGCCATCGGCATCGGGACGGCGTGCCCCAGGATCATCGCTTGCTGCCGCGAATCCAGGCTGGCGAGGATCGCGCGGAGGTGGCCCGCGCCGCTGACGCCCGCCAGCACCGCGTCGATGTCCTTGTCGTCGTTGAGGGCGCAGGTGATCCGCGTGCCAATCTGCGACAGCACCTCGTCGTCAATGCCCGACGGGCGCTGATCGACCACCAGCAAGGTCACGTTGTACTTCCGTAGCTCGCGGGCAATCGTCCCGAAAATCGTCTGGTCGGCGGCGCGCGAGTTCAGGAACTTGTGCGCCTCCTCAATGGTAATCATCAACTGGGGCGGCTCCTGGCCCCGGCCCTGCTTGCTCTCCTCGATGCGCCGCGTCCATTCGCGGTGGATGCGCCGCGTGATGACGTTCGCGGCCAGCATGTAGGCCAGCAGGTTGCTATGGTGCCCGAACTCCAACACCACGTGCTGCTTGTTTGCGAGCGCCCCGATCAGCAGATCAAGCCCAGAATCCTTCTGGGAGACGTGCGGCTCGATGAACGACAGCCGCCGGATCATCTGCAGTTTGCGCTGGAGGGCCGCTATCGACGCCTCGTGCGCCATCACCGTCTCGTTCAACTCGGCGGCGCTCACGCCCTCGTCGGTCAGCCGGGCCATCCAGTCTTTGCCGAGACGACTCTCGCACAGCGCCGCCGTCTCCACTGCCGTCGCGTTCAGCCGTAGCTCGTCGGCCAGCAGTTCAATGTCCTCAATCTCGATCTCGTTGAGGCCGAAGCGGATCACGCCGTTGTTGGTCGTCTTCGAGTGGCGGTCCAGCGTGTAGACCTGCACCCTGGAGCCGAACAGCGGGGCCAGCCCCTTGACCTGATAGCCGCCGTCACTCTGACTGGTCGAGCCGTACTCGTTGTGCATGTCGAAGATCAGGTTGGTGGCTGCGCCGCTGAGGATCGTGCCGCAAAGCAGCAGCCGCGTCAGGAAGCTCTTGCCCGTGCCTGACTTGCCGAAGACCCCGTTCGACCGCTCCACGAAGCGCGTCAGGTCGAGCCGGACCGGCACGTCCATGTCGAGCGGTTGCCCGATCTCGAAGCGGTGGTCGGCCTCCTCGCCGAACACGCGGTCGAAGTCGCCCTCGACGGCCGTGAACACCTGCGCGAAGTGCGGCGGGATCGTGCGAACCGGCAGCGGGCCGTTCTGCGCCGAGGCATCGTCCGAGCCGTCGCGGGCCAGCATCAGCATCGGCTGGATCGCCAGCGCGCCGTATGCGGTGGTGCCAGCCAGGACTTCCAGCGTGAAGGCGTCGGCCGGTTGCGGTGGATCAGCCAGCAAGTCGCGGTTTGTCGCGTCCAGCCGCACGTCGGTGACGAGGCAGAAGTAGTCGTGCTTCTTGCCGACGATGCGCACGAACTGGCCGACCCGCACATCCTCGATGGACTGCCGGCCGTCGAGGCGGGCGCTCAGACCATCAACCAGCGAGCCTTCGACGATCAACCCAAGCCGGTCGTCAGCCACCCGTGCCCCCTTTCCGCGCAGTCCCCGAACCCAACTGGCCCCCGGCCGCTTGCCAGAACAGTATCTCGATGCCAGCGCCCCTGCGACGGCTGTCAGCATCTCTACTGAATCACAGCTTGACAGAGGAACGCCGCCCTGCAGTGCCCCACAAAGTACATGCGATGATGCAATCAGGACATCTAATAGTGCCACAAGCTCAACGTCGTGTGCGATGCTGCCAGGTTCTACGTCAGCCGGTGACGTCCGTCGTGGCTCCCCCTCTCCCGCAAACGGGTTCAGGTGGGGTTAGCTCCTCCAAGCGGGTTAAGCGGGTTCAGGTGGGGTCAGTTTCGCGGCGGGTGCCAGCCTCGTAGTCACAGGTCTCCCTCAACTCGCCATGTCATCCTTCGCTGCGCTCAGGATGACATGGATGTGGCGGCGCCTCGGATATATTGCGCGTATGCAACTTTCTGTTCATGAACGCAAGCGGGTGAGGGGGTTGAGGGTGAGGGGTACAAGCTAGTCCACCAGCGCCCGGAGGATGGCTGTCAGGCGCGGATAATCGTGCTTGAGCAGCGTCGCCAGTTCGCGGCCAGCTTGGATGCGAAAGCCGCGCACGTCGCCGCTGGCCTCGCTGGCGCGCCGGATGTTCGCCACCAGCAGCGCATCGACCGGCGCATCACGCGCCGACAGGATGGTGCGGAAGTAGTCCAGGCGCTCGGTCAAGCGGGCCGTCTCAGCGGCGGTGCAGGTGACGACCGACCAGTGCAACGGCGGCGGACTGGGCGGCAGGAACGTGCGCAGCGGCCCGCCCTCGTCAAACCCGATGATGAGCGCCGAGAACTCTGTCCGCAAGAGTTGCTCCAGGTCAGGGTTGGCGGTGAAGATGGCACCGTCGCGCATGCCGTCGCGCCCGCGCAGGACCGGCCGGCCGCCCGGCTCCAGGCTGCCCGTGTGGATGGCGTACACCACGGCGTAGATGGTGCGGCCGGGGCTGGAGTTCGCGGCCGGCAGCGTCACCTTGACGAACGCCCCGAACGGCGGCGCTTCGTTCAGTTTGCACGCCTGGGCCGCGAAGTCCGCCACCGACGTGTCGATGATCTCGCCGACCGGCTCGGGTGCTGGCTCAGGTACGGCGGCGCGCGCCGCGCTGGTCGCCACCTGTCGGCCGAGGCCGTTCTCGCCGTTCACACGCTCCATCGTCCCCCTCCGAGCCGCGCCATGCTTCCTGTCGGCAGGCCGAACATTTGTCTTAGTGTACTCCGTCGCAGCCTTCCCGGGAACACGGACGTGCGGCAAGATCGACACATTGGTAGACGGCTGCGCAGGCCGATGGTTTATCGTCCTTCCTAACGGGTCCAGAAGACGGGTCCAGAAAGAGCAGCGTCGGGCGCGCGAAGCCGCCCGAGAGGGAGCGACCATCGTGCAGGAGCAACTGGCGAACGTCATCCGGGAGCGGACGGGGCTTGACGAGGCGATGGCGCTGCAAGTGGCGGGCGTCGCGCTGGAGTTCATCAAGGACAGGTTGCCGCCGGAGCTTGCGCCGATTGTGGACGGCCAGCCGCCGGACCTGAGCAACCCCGGCGCGCTGCTCGGACAGCTTGGCTCGCTGGGCAGCCAGTTGGGCGGGCTGGGCGGGCTGTTCGGCCGCCGCCCGGAGTGACGCGGCAGCCCCACGACCCGCAGGATCTCCCCATCCCCCAGCCCCCTCTCCCACGCGTAGGAGAGGGGGAGCAGCCGGAGGCGTTAGGGGCCACCGAGCCGGAGGCGTTAGGGGCCATCGAGCCGGAGGCCGGGCAGCCGGCCGCTGGTGGGCGCGGTGCGGTGCAGGGCGCACCGGCCGGCGCGCCGGTCTTCTGCGGGCGCTGGAAGCTGAAGCCGTTTGAGTTGCCGCGCCCGGTCCTGTTGCGTCCGGCCGGGCCGCTCACGCTGCACGACTTTCTGGCCCGGCCGGACCCCGCCGTTTTGGATGAGCTGAACGCGCTAGACGCCGAGGGTCTCCAGGCGTTAGCCCTGGCCCGACTGGTCGGCGCACCGCCCGACATGCGGCTGTCGCTGTTCGGCGAGCCGGGGCACACCATCCGCGACGTGGTTCGACATGTGCAAGACGGCACGCCGCTCGGGGTGCGCGTCATTGAGGCCGAGCGGAAGCTGGTCGGACTCTTGCTGACGGAGGCGCTGCGCCCGCCCGACTGAGCCAACTGCGTCAGCGCCGCCGCTCCCGCGTGCCGATCAGGTCGGTTCGGCGGTGCCCCCGCGCGTCGTCAGCGTCACGCCGGCATCAATCACCAGCACCTGCCCCGTCACCCACCGCGCTTCGTCGCTGGCGAGGTAGACGGCCGCCCAGCCGATATCCCAGGCCGTGCCCTCGTCCTGGATCAGCCCCGACTGTTGGCGCACCGCCCGCCGCTCGGCGCTCATGCGGGCCGCGACCATCGGCGTCCAGACTTGCCCTGGCGCGATGGCGTTCACCCGAATCCGCTTCTCGCCCAGGTCGCCCGCCAGGTTGATGGTCAGGCCGATGACGCCCGCCTTGCTGGTCTGGTAGGCGGGGATGCCCTGGTAATGGCGCAGCGCGGCGATGGACGCGATATTGATGATGCTGCCGCCGCCGGCAGCTTCCAGGTGCGGAATCGCGGCCTGGGTGGCGAACACTATGCTCTTGAGGTTCAGTGCCATCACGCGGTCCCACTCGTCTTCGGTCACGTCGCGGATGCCCTGGCGCTGGCCGCCGATCCCCACGTTGTTGTCGAGGATGTCCAGGCGACCGAATCGCGCGACGGCAGCGGCCACCATCGCGGCGCAGTCGGCCTGCTTCGTCACGTCAGCGGCGACCGCAATGGCGACCCCACCCTCGGCTTCAATCGTCGCCACCGTCTCGGCAGCCCGCTCGATCACCTGATCGACACAGACGACCTTCGCACCTTCGCGGGCGAACAGGGTCGCCGTTGCCTTGCCGTTCCCGATGCCCGGCCCGCTCGAACCGGCCCCGGTCACCAGTGCAACCTTGCCGGCTAGGCGATCTACCATCAGCAAGTCCCTCCCTGGACAATGCCCCTCGCCGACGTCGGCGCTCAGTGCCCGGAGCACGCCCATGATAGACCGGTCGGCCCATCCCCCCTCTCCCCCTTTTGGGAGAGGGGCTGGGGGTGAGGGCAGAGCGAAGCGGCCTAGCGCGGGCGCTTCGGGCGGACCGGACGGCCGCCGGGAGCCGGGGCCGCCCACTTGGAGCCGCGCGGCCCGGGCTTGCCAGCGAACTTGCCGGCCGGCTTGCCACCAGGACCGCTGAAGCCCACCGGACGGCGCGGCTTCCTTGGCGGCGTGGCCTGGCCCGACTGGTCGTCGGGACCGCGCTCGGCCGGACGCCACTCGCGCTTCGGCCGCTCGGTCGGGGCACCATCCGCACGCTGCGGAGCCGGGCGCAACTCGCGCTTCGGCCCGTCGAAGTCGCGCTTCGGCCCATCGAAGTCGCGCTTCGGACGCTCGAACGGAGCCGGCGCGATTGCTGCAGGCTGCGGCGAGAACGGCACAGCTTGCGACGACGGCAACGGCGTCACTGGAGCTTTCGTGGCCGCGTCAGCTGTCGCCTTCGGCCGACGCGTGCCGACCGCGCCGGTCGCCACCAGATACAGCGCCGCCGCAGCAAGGTCCACCGGGTCGTGGTCTTCCAGCAAGAGTTGCTCGATCATCGGGCGGAAGCGCCCCCAGCCGCCCTTGCTCAGCGTGGACGTCAGGCGGGTGCCGAGAATCTCGACCTCGCGCTCTTCAGCCTCGACCGCTGTCGGCACTTCCTCCCGCCGGATGTGCGCCCCGGTCGCCCGCTCGATCAGCTTCAGAATCCGCATCTCGCGCGGATTCACGAACGTGATCGCCTCGCCGCGCCGACCGTACCGACCGGTCCGGCCGATGCGGTGGACGTAGTATTCAGGGTCCGGCGGGATGTCGAAGTTGATGACGTGGCTGACTTCTGGCACGTCCAGGCCGCGCGCCGCCACGTCCGTCGCCACCAGCACCTCGGTCTTGCCAGAGCGGAACGACCGCAGCACCCGCTCGCGCATCATCTGGCTGATGTCGCCGTGCAGGGCTTCGGACTGGTAGCCGCGCGCCCCCAGGCCTTCCACGACCTCGTCAACCATGCGCTTGGTAGCACAGAAGACGATGGTCCGCTCGGGCTGCCGCACGTCGAGGACGCGACAGAGGGCATCCAGCTTGCGCGGGAACGTGACCAGATAGTAGACCTGATCGATATCGGGCGTCATCAGCCCCTGGGGCTTCGCCAGCCGGATCATCTCGGGGTCGCGGAGGTACTGCTTCGCCAGTTCGACGATGGGCCTCGGCATGGTGGCAGAGAACAGCGCCGTCACCCGCTCGGTTGGCAGGTTCTCCAGCACAAACTTGACATCGTCAATGAAGCCCATCTCCAGCATCTGGTCGGCTTCGTCGAGGATCAGCGTCTGGACGCCGCTCAGGTCAATGGAGCCTCGGCGCATGTGGTCCAGCAGGCGGCCGGGCGTCGCGACAATGGCGTGGACGCCGCGGTACAGCGACTGAAGCTGCCGCCCAATCGGCTGCCCGCCGTAGATCGGCAGCACCGCCAGCCGGCGGTCGTGGCCGATCTTCGCAAGCTGCTCCGTCACCTGCACGGCCAGTTCGCGCGTCGGCGTCATCACAATGGCCTGCGGTCGGGCCTGCGCCGGATCAATGCGATCCACCAACGGCACGCCGAATGCCGCCGTCTTGCCCGTTCCCGTCAGCGCCTGCGCGATCACGTCGCGCCCCGCCAGGAGCAGCGGAATTGCCTGTGCCTGGATCGGCGTGGGCTCTTCGAACCCCATCGTCGCGAGACTCCGCAGAGTCCCCTCACTTACCCCGAGATCACCAAAATCGACCAAATCGTCCTACTTCCACACGCATGCTGGTACGTTTTCTTGTTGTTTGCTTGAAACTTTAGCAGACGGCACACCCCGGCATGCCGATTCTGACGCCATGATGCGACACCATCGCTCGGGCAGGGGCGGTGCAGGTGCTTGCGGCAACGCCGCAAACGCCCGCCCACCTGGGCCGGCATCATCCCGCTGGCAACGCACAATCGGGCCGTTCCGGCCTGCTGTTAACAGTTTGCTTACACAAATCTCATCTGCCTCTTACGCTGGCATCATGATGCCTTCAGGTCCGCCTCCTATCATTAGCCACAGACACCCACATGATCAGACCGATGGGTCGGACGCGCGCCACGAGTGCATCTTGGGGCAGCGCCGGATCGCATCCCGCAGGCAGTGGCATCGTTCCTGAGCGTGGCTCGCAGCGTGCAATAGGATTCTGCGCTACTGTCGGCGCAACGCTCAGAATGACAGAAAGTCTGAAGAGGCTGGCGGCAACGGCATCCACCCCGGTTCATTTCTAAAGGGACTGGTGATGGACGTTTGGCCCGTACCCCAGCCTAGAGGTGACGGGTCTCGTCCCCAGCCCCCAAGCCCTCAGTGCAAGGGTGGCCGGGGGACGAGACACTACACCGCCCCCCTGCTTCCTACTCCGGGAAGGCCACCCGCACCGTCATGCCGATTCGCAGCGTTGGCGGCACAGAGTCCAGGTCGATGATCGTCGGGTAATGGTCGTCGCCGTCCGCGTTCCGGCGCGGCTCCAGCGACACAGACCGTACGCGCCCCTGCAACTGGCGCTGGTCCAGCGCGTCCACCGTGACCATCACCGGCCGCCCGACCTGCACCCGCCCCACCACGAACTCGTCAACGTCCGTCGTTTCCACCTGCAAGCGGCTCAGGTCGCCCACCAGCACCACGACCGCCCCGAGCGGCACCGTGTCCCCGACGTGTACGGGGATGTCGGTGATGGTGCCGCGCCACGGTGCCACCAGCACTTCCGCCGTCCCGGTCGGCCCGATGATCCGCGCAATCTCCTGCGCCTCGTCGATGCGCTGGCCGACCGTCACCGCCAGCCGGTTGACCGTGCCGCCCGCCAGCGTCCCGACGCGCGCTTGCGCCACCGGCCGAATCTCGCCGCGCACCGTGGCCGCCGCCTGGGGAGCGGCCACGACGGACCCCGGCACGCTGGCGGCCCCAGACGCACCGAACGGCAGCAGGCCCGCTCGCCATGCCGCGCCGCCGCCGGCCAGCGCCAGCAGCAGGACGCCCACAGCTAGCCACCGCGGCCAGCGCCGGCGAGCCCTCGGCTTGACCGGCGGTGCCAGCACCCGCCCGACCACCGTGCCCGGGACCGGACCGGTCTGCTCCGGCGCTTGCAGGTCGCGGGGGGACGGCTCCAGCGACGGCAGCGTCGGCGGATCGACGCCGACCTCTGACACGCGGCCGTCGCGAATCTCGATACGACGCCTTGCCACCTGAGCCACCTCCTGGTCGTGCGTCACCATGATGACGGCGCACCCTTCACTGTTCAGTTGCCGAAAGAGCGCAATGACCTGGGCCTTGTCGTCGGTGTGCAGCTCACCGGTTGGCTCGTCGGCCAGGATGATGCGCGGCCCGTTCGCCAGCGCCCGCGCGATGGCGACCCGCTGGCGCTGTCCGCCCGAGAGCCGCGACGGCTTGAAGTCGAGCCGGTCGCCCAGGCCAACGGCCTTCAGCAGCCACGCGGCCCGGTCGAAGCGCTCCTGCACCGACACCCCGAGCGCCTCCATTGGGATCGCCACATTCTCAATGGCCGACATGTCGTTGAGCAGGTGGAAGCGCTGGAACACGAAGCCAAGCGTGGTCAGGCGCAGGCGTGTCCGGGCCACGTCGTCCACGTCGTTCAAGTCCTGGCCGTCCAATTCGACCACGCCGCGCGTCGGCTTGTCCAGCAGCCCGATGATCTGAAGCATGGTGCTCTTGCCCGAGCCGGACGGCCCGACAATCGCCATGAAGTCGCCGTCGCGGATCTCCAGATTCACATCCTGGAGCGCGACGACCTCCTCATCGCCGACGGGGTGGATGCGCCAGACGTGCCGCAGTGACAGCATCCGTCAGCCTTCGCGCAGCACGTCGATGGGATCCACCTTCGTCGCCTGCCGGGCCGGCAGCAGGCCCGCTACCAGTCCTAGAGCCAGCGCGACGATGAACACCACCACGAACGACATCGCGTCCACGACGTACAGCGATTCGAAGCCGTACCCTTTGGCGACGAACTCGTTGATGAGATAGCCGAAGCACGTGCTGATGCCGATGCCGACGAAGAACGCCGAGCCGCACACCAGCAGCGCCTCGCCAGCAATGGCCCAGACGATGGTGCGGCTCGGCATGCCGATGGCCTTCAGCGTGGCAAGCTCCAGGCGGCGCTCGGCCACCGACCGGCTCAACATGTTGGCGACGAACAATGCCGCGATAGTCAGCGTCAGCGACATCATGATGCCGCGAATCACCACGCCCGTCTGGTTCGCCTGCTCAGCGAAGCGCACCAACTCCGGGACGGTGTACGGGGCCAGCGACTCGATCTCGTCGATGCGCTGGCGCGTCGCGTCGGGCTGCGCCGTGGCGACCGCGATGCTGTTCACGATGTCGCCGATGACGGCCCGCTGCCGCAGCGACTGGAGTTCGATGTAGCCGAACGAGTCCGCCGTGACGCCGAAGCCGCGCAGCCGCCCGATGCCAACAACACGGAAATCGCGGCCCGCCAGCCGCACAACATCTTCAAGCCCGAGCGCTTTCTCGCGCGCCAGTTTCGCCCCCAGCATGATCTCGTCGGTGCGGCGGGGCCAGCGTCCTGCGTCCATCCGCAACGCGCCCGACACGCGGGTCGGGTCGCCGTCCAGCCCCATGACGGTGAACAACTCCTTCGGTGCGTCGCGCAGCTTCGGGCCGGGGCGGTCGCGCTCCAGCGGCCACGTCACCTGCCCGAGCACCGCCGTCACCCCGGGCATGCCGCGCAGTTGCGCCAGCACATGCTGGGCGTTCTTGATGGTGCCGGTCGTCTCGCCCGGCAGGAACGGGATCGGCTTGCCGCCCTCGGTCACGACGTAGAGGTTGACCGCCGACACGCGGTAGTCGGCGGTGAACAGGTCAATAGACGCTTTGCTGACCGCCAGCATGGTCATGCCGAGGCCGAGCGAGATGCCGACCCCGATAATCATGCCGAGCAGCCCGCGCCGCCGCCGCCAGACGTTCCGGACGGGATAGGGCAGCCCGGCCGACCAGCCAGCGCGGTACGAGTACGTCTGACGCGCAGCAGCCACGGCGCTTGCTCCCTCCCTTGAATCCCGGCACGTACTCATTGGAGTATCGCACCAGGCGTGTCGCTATGGGTGGGTCAGCAGCCACCATCACTGCAGGACAGCCGGCCCGGCCGTGATGGGCACGTCCGCACGAATGGTCGCCGCATGAACACAGCAGGTCACTGCGCGTGGCAGACATCGTGCAATGCGGTGCCTGAGGCAGACCATCGAGGACTTCCTCGATATGGCCCGTTCCCGTGAGACGGTGCGCCCCGACGAACGTTCATGGTGTGGCGCACCGGGGGAGACAAGCCAACAACGCGGTTGCCGGTATCGGGAGGAGAGTGTAGATGATGAAGCGGTACGGACTCGCAGCAGGCGCGTTGCTGCTCATCGGCGCATCGACGGTTTCTGGCGCGTCGGCGCAGACGCCGGGTGCGATGGCTGACCTGAAGACGCCGAGCGGCGAGGTCGTCGGGCAGGCCACATTCACGCAGCAGGCAGATGGCGTCAGGCTGATGGCCGAGGTCAAGGGGTTGCCAGCCGGCGAGCACGGCATTCACGTGCACGGCGTTGGCAAGTGTGACGCACCGGACTTCATGACGGCCGGCGGCCACTACAACCCGACCACGAAGCAACACGGCCTTGAGAACCCACTGGGCGCGCACGCCGGCGACATGCCGAACCTGACGGTGGGCGGCGACGGTTCCGGCGAGTTCGAGTTCGTGCTGAAGGGCGTCACGCTGGGCACCGGCGCCGGCACCCTGTTCGGGCCTGAGGGCACGGCGCTGGTGATCCATGCCAGCCCAGACGACGAGAAAACCGACCCGGCCGGCAACAGCGGTGCACGGGTTGCCTGTGGCGTCATCATGAAGGACACGGCGGCAACACAGTCGGCCCCGGTCCCGCAGATATCGCCGGTGGCCCAGCCGTCCCCCGCCGCGAAGCCGGCCGCTCCGGTCCAGGCACCGGCCCCCATCGCGTCGCCAGCGGCCCTGCCACGCACCGGTGTGGCCGGCGTCCCGCTCGATGCGTCGCTCCCGGCCGCAGTCGCCGGTGTCGGCGCGCTGCTCGGCGGCCTGGCGCTCTGGCGGCGACGGCGCTAACACGGAGAACCCTCACCCCAACCCCTCTCCCACAAGTGGGAGAGGGGCTTTTTGTGTTCTGCCGTGACGGTGCGCGCCACCGGTACAATCGTCGTACCCAGTTAGGCCGACGAGGTAGTCATGCCGATCTACGAATACCGCTGCCCCGAGTGCACCAACCTGTTCGAGAAGCGGCTGTCGTTCTCTGAAGTGGGGAGGCCCGTAGCCGTAGGGAGTGGCCCCACCGTTCGTGAGAGCGCCAGCGAAGCCGACTGCCCCGGCTGCGGCGCGCGGGCCAGCAAGGTGCTGTCCACGTTCGCAACAATCGGATCGGCGGGCGGCTCCACGGCCGGTGCCCCGACGGCGGCCAGCGGCCCGATGGGCGGTGGCTGCTGTGGCGGCGGCGCGTGTGGGGCACAGTAGGCTGATGCGTCGCCGCACCGCATCTTCCTGGTCCCCCCTGTGACGGTCGATTTCGCTCAGGTTGGTGCGCTGCTGGCGCGGCTGCCGGCCGACATGCGGCCCACTGGCGCGCTCCAGATCATGGAGCTTGCCGCGCCGTTCGAGCCGAACCCGACCGTGCCGACGCTTGTCTTGCGGCAGGCCGGAAGCCTGGCGGACGCGGCAGCCCTGGCAACGGTCCGGCGCGGCCTCAGCCCCCAGCAACCGGCCTGGCTGCTCGAGGAGGACGGCGGGGCAGAGGCGTCAACGGTCGGCGGCGCGGCCTGGGATACCGCCACGGCCATCTTCCTGGCGGCCGTCGAGCCGGAGGCCGCCGAGCGCAGCGTGGCCGGCTTGCGGCTGCTGGTTCACCGGCTGCGCGCCCCCGGCGGCTGCCCCTGGGACCGCGAACAGACGGCCACATCATTGACGCGCTACGTGCTTGAAGAGGCGTACGAGGTGGTGGACGCCATCGAGCACCACGGCCCGCAAGAGCTTGCCGAGGAGCTTGGCGACCTGCTCCTTCAGGTCTACTTGCAGGCCGACCTTGCCGAGGAAGAGGGTACGTTCGGCCTCAACGACGTGGTTGAGCAGTTGATGACGAAGCTGATCCGCCGGCACCCGCACGTCTTCGCGGATGTCAGCGTGGGCGGCGCGGCGGATGTCGAAACGAACTGGGAGGCGCTCAAAAAGATCGAGAAGGGCGAGCGCGTGTCGGTGCTGGACGGTATCCCCAAGAGCCTGCCGGCCCTGCTGATGGCCGCCGAACTCCAGAAGCGGATGCGGAAAGCCGGCTTCGAGTGGCCGGACCGCGCGGGCGCTGAGGCGAAGCTGACGGAGGAGTTGGCCGAGCTGCGGGACGCCGCGACGCCGGCGGCGGCCGCCGCCGAGCTTGGCGACGTGCTGTTTGTGATGACTGGGCTGGCCGTCTGGCACGGCGCGACGGCCGAAAGCAGCCTGCGCTTGACCAACGAGAAGGTCGAGGCGCGCTTTCGGCACGTCGAGGCGGCGGTGCGGGCGCGCGGCCTGGGGATGAAGGACGTCCCGTTGGACGAGTTGTCGGCGCTTTGGAACGACGCCAAGCTACGTGACCGGGACCGCACCTCCGCGTGACCGACGCCCGCCCGGCGGCCACCCCTCCGAAGCGTCTCGCGAAGGCTGCACCGGCCGTGCCGCTGCCGGCCCCGGACATCCTGGCGGCTGTCCACGAGGCGCTGCTGTCCTGGTACGGCCGGGTCGGGCGCGACTTGCCGTGGCGGCGCACGCGCGATCCGTACGCGATCCTGGTGTCAGAGATCATGCTGCAACAGACGCAGGTAGACCGCGTGATCCCCAAGTACCACCAATTCCTGGCCGCGTTCCCGACCCTGGCCGATCTCGCAGCCGCGCCGGTGGCCGACGTGATTCGGGTCTGGAAGGGGCTGGGCTACAACCGGCGGGCAGTCCGGCTGCACGCCATCGCGCGGCAGGCGGTGGAACAGTTCGGCGGCACGCTGCCGACCGGCCCTGACGCCCTCCGCGAGCTTGACGGCTTGGGCGCATACACGGCCAACGCCGTCGCCTGCTTCTCAGCGGATGCCCAGGTGGCACCGGTCGATACGAATGTACGCCGCGTGCTGGGGCGGCTCTTCGTCGACGAGGTTGGGCTAGACCCGCCGGCCGGCCCGCCGTTCCAGCGCTTCGCGGACGCCGTGCTGCCCGGCCGCCGGGCGTACGACTGGAATCAGGCGCTGATGGATCTCGGCGCGACGGTCTGCACGTCGCGCAGCCCGGACCACGACGCCTGCCCACTGGCACTCCTGTGCACCGGCCGCACGCAGGTCGTCAGCGCGGACACCATGCGCCGGGCGGCCGAACGCGGGCCGGGCTACAAAACCGCCGTCCCCTTCGAGCAGACAACGCGCTTCTTCCGAGGGCGCATCGTGGACAGGTGCCGGGCGCTCGGTCCCGGCGAGTCGCTGGGTCTGGACGACCTGGGCCTCGTTCTGCGCCCCGACTACGCGCCGGAGCACCGCGCATGGGTGGCCGATCTGGTGGCCGGGCTGCACCGCGACGGCCTGCTCGCCGTGGTCGAGCAGGCCGGGGAGCCGCGCGTCAGCCTGCCGTAAGCGCCGGCAGGCTCCAACGCAGCGCGAGCGATGACCCTACGGCTCGACGACGGACACCAGGTTTGTCGCGGCGTCACCGATCCAGATGCGGCCGTCCGCGCTCTTGGTCAACCCGTGGACCTCAATGCCGAGGATCTGCGACACGTCGATGACCGCGCCGTCCGCCGGGTTCAGCCGGAAGATGTGCCCCTCGAACGTCTCGGCCACGCTGAGGGTGTCGTCGTCGTCATTCCAGAAGCAGCCGTGCGAGCGCGGCATCGGGAACGGGAGCTGCTTCAACAGTTCGCCGGTCTCGGCGTCCACGTGGTCAACGACCTTTGCGCCGGGCCGCGTGACCCAGAGGGTGCCGCTCACGCCAGGGCCGGCATGCAGCTTGCCACCAGCGGCGGTCGGGTGTAGCTCTGGCTTCGCGTCCGGCGGCGCCGGCATCGTGTCGTTCGGGCCGTACGGCCGCCACTGGATGCCATGCACACCGCCCTCGGTGGCGTTCGGCAGGTGGAAGCCGGCCAGGCACTGGCCCGTCTTCGGATCATGGCGATAGATCATCGATGGTCGCACGTTGGACGCAATCCACACGGACCCATCGCCGAAACTGGTGCCGCTGGCGTTGCGGGCTGGGCTGGGGAACGAGGTCAGCACCTCGCCCTCGTAGCTCATCAGATAGGTGCGGTTATCCTGCTGGTCGGAGAGCCACAGCCCCTCCGGCACGGCTTCCAGGCCGTTCACCTGCCGGCCCGGCCCCTTGAACACCACGCGGGACTTCAGAATCCGCGCACTCGTTGACGCCATATCGTCGCGCTCCTCCCTCACGTCCGCCCTCGCGGCCCCCTGGCTCGCGCGGCGCTCACCGTCGCCTGGCCTCGTCGTCAGGGGCCGCCACCGAGGGCAGCGCTGCCGTCTCGGCGCGCATCAGCCGTCTGCGACCGGTGCGCGCCGGCAGTATAGCCGTGACGCGCCCGATGAGTTCGCGGCTGGGATCGTCCTCGACCCCCAATCCTCCCTCCGCAAGCCTACATGGGCGGACGGTTGTCACCACTACGGCGGGGTATGCTGCGACGAGATGTGCTGTCACGCGAAGGCACGTCCTCCCATCGGTCATCCCGACGCAGGGCTCTCACGTCTGCAATCTCGTCAGCGTGAGAGCCCTGCGTCGGGATGACTATGATTCCTTGACGGTCGCCTGCACCGACCTCGCGCGGTGCCCTGCGCCCACGTACACCCGCCTTTGAACCCGCATGCGGCAGGCGAGAACGCTTCGAGTCCAGACCGGAGCGGCACTGTGTCCTACACGCACCGACGCGTGCCACGGCTTGCGTGCTCTTCTGTCGCGTGGTAGCCTCACCGCTTACACAGCCTGGGTGGAATGTCGGGGGAAGCCGGTGCAACGCCGGCGCTGTCCCGCAACTGTATGCACCAGCACGACCATCGTGCCGGCGCGAGCCAGATTACCCGCCTCCACCGGAGCCGTAGCCCCTCGATGAAAGGGTGAAGGCATGTCATCACGCGCGCCCGTGCGGGCCGTAGCCGCCGGTGCCATCGACCTCCCGATCGTAGACGCTGCCGTCCTGTCCGTTGCCAGCGCACCCACCGTGCTGCTCATGGGGCACGGCACCCGCGACCCCGAAGGTGCCGACGAGTACCGCGCCCTTGCCGCAGATGTCCAGGCCCGCCTGGGCGACGACCGCAACGTCGTCCCGTGTTTCCTGGAACTGTCGCCGCCGTCCATCCTCGACGCGCTGACCACGGCGTACAGCCAGGGTGCCCGGCAGATGGTCGCCGTGCCCTGCTTCCTGTTCGGAGCCGGTCACGTCAAGAATGACCTGCCGACCGCCTTGCAGGCTGCCCGTGACCGCCACCTTGACCTGACCGTGCAGTACGGCGCGCCGCTCGGGGTGCAGCCGGAGATGCTGGCCGCGGCGGACGCCCGGATCGCTGAGGCGGAGGCACTGCTTTCCGAGTCGTCGCCGCCCCTCCCGCGCGAGCAGACGGCCATCCTCCTGGTCGAGCGCGGCAGCAACGACCCAGACAGCAATGCCCAGGTACACCAACTGGCGCGGCTGCTCTGGGAGGGGCGCGGCTGGGGCTGGGTCGAACCGTGCTTCATCGGCATCACCCGGCCGAGCCTCGAAGAAGGACTGCGGCGGTGCGCGGCGCTCGGGGCGCGGCGCGTGCTGGTGCTGCCGTACTTCCTGTGTACCGGCGTGCTGGTGCGACGCATCGCGCGGGCCATTGAGGTGTTCGGGGAGCGCGTGCCCGGCGTTGAAGTGGCCGTCGCGCCGCACCTCGGGCGGCACCCGGCCATCATCGACCTGATTGTCCGGCGCATCGCAGAGGCCGAAGGTGGTCACGTCTGCATGAGCTGTGACCGCTGCAAGTACCGCGTAGCCCTGCCGGGCTTCGAGGAGCAGATCGGGCAGCCGCAGGTGTCCGACCGCGACCACGGGCTGCGCGGCAAGGACGGCTCGCAGGGCGGCGTGGAGGAGCGCGAGGCGTTCTTTGGCGGGCTGGCGGCGCAGTGGAAACCGCGCGCCGAGGACTCCCTGGCGAAGCTGCGGGGTTTCATCGCGCAGGCTGGCGTCCGCGATGGGCAGCGGGTGTTAGATGTCGGGTGCGGCGGCGGCGTGCTGTTGCCGCTGCTAGACGACGCGGTCGGGCCGGGCGGACAGGTGACGGCGCTGGACGTCTCGCCGCAGATGCTGGCGACCGCCCGCCGCCGCCACGCCAACCGCCGCATCCGCTACCTCCTGGGCGACGCCGCCGACGTGCCCGAGCCGCCCGCCAGCTACGACACCATCATCTGTAGCTCGGTCATCCCGCACTTCGCTGATCTTCAGGCGACGTTGCGGCACCTTGCCAGCCTGTTGCAGCCGTTCGGCGCGCTGATGGTCTGCCACGACCTGGGCCGCGAGCAGTTGGCGTCGGTGCACGCGCGGTACGGCGGGGCCGTTAGGGAGGACCGCTTGCCGCCTACCGAGGCGCTGATCGACATGCTGCGCGCGGCCGGCCTGGAGTTGGTCGGGTCGGAGGACGGCGCAGACCGCTTCTGGGTGCTGGCCTGCAAGCCCGGCGATGATACGGCTGTCACGCACGTGCGCCGGCCATGATGAGCCGTGCCAACCGGGCAAGCGTGCTGCTCTGCAACGGCTGCTGTTGCGGCCACCCCGAGAAGGGGAACCCGGTGCTGCCGAAAGCGCGCCTCTTGGCCGATTGGGCGGCGCAGGGGCTTGAGGATACGGTGCTGCTACGGTTCGTGGATTGCCTGGGGCCGTGCGAGCGCGCGAACGTCGTCGTGGTGAAGGCGGACGGCGAGGCATTCTGGCTGGCGGACCTGACGACCGCCGACTATGACACGCTGGCCGCCTGGGCGCTTGCGTCACAGAGCGCCGCCATGCCCCCGCCGCTGCCGGAGCTACTGACTGCGCGCCGCATTCCGCCGCGCGGCTCCGTCTGAACCAGAACCACAGGGCAACCTACAGACACCGACATGAGAATATGGGCCTCACCCACTTGTCATCCCGACCACTTGCCCAAATCGATGCCGAACACGTCCGCTTTCCGAGGGTGACTGCCGGTTTCACATTGGTTCTGGTTTAGGTCCGGCTTTCTGGCAACGGACACCGGTGATTGCGACCCAACAACTTTGTCATCCAGGTTGGCAGGCGCAGGTGAGTGGCCACGCCAGATGGAGTGACCCTCACGAGTACCCTGTACGTGGCCGGGTTTAGGACACGCAGCACCCCCGTGGATCATTTCGGCTCCACGGGGTGATCAACGTCACACGACACCGGCCTTGTGGGGCGTTACCATGGTGGCGGATGAATTTCCGAGAGGGTCCACGCCAATGTGGACGCAGGTGGGGCAGATGGCCGTCTCCGAGGGGCTAACCGGCACCGCTATTCTCGAAGCGGCGCGGGCGCTCGCGCCCCGGATCCGCGCTGACGCAGATGAGATCGAGCGCGGACGCCGCCTCCCGCTGCCGCTCGTCCGGGCGCTGCAAGCGGCAGGCGTCTTCCGCATGCCGATACCGCGCGCCTGGGGCGGCCCGGAGGCCGACCCAATTATGCAAATCCGGATCATTGAGGAACTGTCAGCGGCTGACCCTTCGGTCGGCTGGTGCGTCATGATCGGGGCAGATGCCGGCTACTTCACCGCCTTCCTGGAGGACGGCGTCGGCCGGGCGCTCTACCCCGACCTCGACATGGTGACCGCCGCCTCGGCGCGCCCAGCCGGCAATGCTGAGGCCGTCGACGGCGGCTACCGGGTGACCGGCCGCTGGCCGTTCGCGAGCGGCTGCCAGCACGCCAGCTACATCGTCGCCAACTGCTTCGTGACGGAGGGCGGCACGCGGCGGCTCATGCCCGACGGCACGCCGGAAACGCGATTCTGCTATCTGACGCCCGACCAGTGCGAGATCATCGACACCTGGACCACGACCGGCCTGCGCGGCAGCGGCAGCAACGACTTCGCGGCCAGGGATGCCTTCGTGCGGGCCGAGCACACGCTCAACGTCATGACGTCACCGATCTTGCGCGACGGCCCGCTCTACGCCTTACCGCACATGTTCATCATCAACGGTGCCGGGGTGCCGCTCGGCACGGCCCGCGCGGCCATCGACGCCGTCGTCGCGCTGGCGTCGCAGAAGCAGACCCGGGCCGGGACCGGCTTGCGCGACGAGGCCTGGGTGCGGACGGCGGTCGCCAGGGCCGATGCGTTGCTGGGCGGCGCGCGCGGCTACGTCTTCGACGCGGTCGGCGATCTGTGGGAGGCGCTTGAGCGGGGCGACCCGCCGTCGCTGCGGCAGCGGGCGCGCTTCCGGCTGGCACTGGCAGATGTCGGGCAAAAATGCACCGAGGTCGTCGATCTCATGTACCAGACCGGCGGCGGCTCGTCCGTCTACGCGACCAGCCCCCTGGACCGCCTCCTCCGCGACGCCCACACGATGAACCAGCACATGGTCCACTCGCCGAGCGTGTTCGAGGTGGCCGGCGGGATGCTGCTCGGGCTGGAGCCGAGCCAGCCGATGTACTGAGTGCGTCCAATGCCGTAGCGGTCCTTGCCCTGCTGTCCCGCCGGCCGTTGAGTTGCGCCTCATCGTTGCGCCTCATCACTGACGCAGGCCGGCCTCGACCGCATCGGAACCGCAGAACAGGTCCGGCATCCGGCCACGCGTCAGCGGGCGCAGCAGGCGGTCAACGCGCCGAGTGGGCGGCGCAGCGCGGTGTAGACTCTCTGGGCGAGCATAGCGCCTGACCAGGCTGGCTGCTGGTGGCGGCGTTCTGGATGATCTCAACACATGAGTAGATTCTTCATCACTGGCGGGGCCGGCTTCCTCGGCATCAACCTCACGCGCTACCTGTTGCAGCGCGGCCACGCCGTAACGACGTTCGACATGGCCCCGTTCGACTACGCAGATGTCCGCGATACGGTGACGAGCGTGACCGGCGACATCCGCGACCGCGCGGCGCTCGACCGGGCGATGGCCGGCGCAGATGTGGTGATCCACACGGCGGCAGCCCTGCCGCTGTACTCAGTGCAGGACATCTACACGACCGACATCACCGGCACCAAGAACGTGCTGGAGATCTCCCTAGGGCACGGCATCGACCGCGTGGTGCACATTTCGTCCACGGCCGTCTACGGCATCCCGGACCATCACCCGCTGTACGAGGACGACGAACTGATCGGGGTGGGGCCGTACGGGCGCGCCAAGATCAAGGCCGAGGAGTTGTGCCAGCAGGCGCGTGCAGCCGGCCTGTGTGTACCGATCCTGCGCCCGAAGTCGTTCGTCGGGCCGGAGCGGCTAGGCGTGTTCGCGCTGCTCTACGACTGGGCGCACACCGGGCACGGCTTCCCCAATATCGGCAGGGGGAACAACCGCTACCAACTGCTTGATGTGGAAGACCTCTGCGACGCCATCTATCTGGTAGCGACCGGCGACCGCGCCACGGTGAACGACACGTTCAATATCGGCGCGGCCGAGTTCACGACCTGGCGGCAGGACATCCAGGCGGTGCTGGACGACGCCGGCCACGGCAAGAGCGTCGTGCCGCTGCCCATCGTCACGCCGATGATCTGGATGCTCCGTATCCTGGAGCGGCTGAACCTGTCGCCGCTCTACAAGTGGGTCTACGAGACGGTGACGAAGGACTCGTTCGTCTCGATTGAGAAGGCCCAGCGGGTGCTCGGGTTCGCGCCGAAATACTCAACGCGCGACGCCATGATTCGGAACTACCGGTGGTACGTGGCGCACCTGGACCAGATCGAGGGCACGGCCGGAGTGTCGCACCGCGTCCCCTGGAAGCAGGGCGTTCTCGGGTTTGCCAAACTCGTCTTCTAGACATCGAGCCGCGCTTGTCCTCGAAGGCGCACTACTTCGCTTGTCATCCTTCGCCTCGCTTCAGGATGACATTCGAGGTAGGTGCTTCGGTCATACCACGGGTCGCAGTGGGGTCGCCGTGTAAGATGGCGGCACGGCCAGGGCTATCGCATAACCTTTTGTCAAGTAGAGGCAGGGGAGGAGATACTGCGGCCGAGTGGCTCGGTTGGAGTCACGGGGGTAGGCGATGGAGCTGGGTGCACGAACGAGCCTGTGGGAGCCGTTTGCGTCGCTGACGG
>JBBQBU010000037.1:0-19925 GCA_038318015.1 Chloroflexota bacterium
CGGGTATCGTACACGCGCACGGGGTTGCCCGTCGCACGGCCCGTCGTAGCCAGTGATGCGTCGGCGGGCCACGGGCGGCCGTGCCCGATGTCCACGGCGCGCTGATCCGGCACCAGCAGGGCGGGCAGCGCGGCCAGGGCCGTGTCGGCGGGCAACAGCATGTCGTCGATGCGCCCGGCTGCTGCCGCCGCCTGGATCTCTTCGAGCGAGACGGCCGTCTCCAGCCCAAAGCTGCCGACCCACAGCCGCACCAGCCGCGTCAGGTGCGCGCCACAGCCGAGCGCAGCGCCCAGGTCGCGGGCGATGGACCGGATGTAGGTGCCTTTGGAGCAGACCACCAGCAGCGTCAGGCGTGGGGACTCGCAGGCGACGACCTCCAGACGGTGGATCGTGACCGGCCGCCCGGCCAACTCCAGGGCATCGCCGCGCCGCGCCAGGTCGTAGGCGCGCTGGCCGGCCACTTTGATGGCCGAGAACGCCGGCGGCACCTGGATGATCGGGCCGCGGAAGGCGTCGAGGACCGGGGCCAGGGTTTCCGCCGTCAGCGGCGGCACCGGCCGCTCCTCCACGATCTCGCCCTCGGCGTCGTCGGTGGTCGTCCGTGCACCGAGCAAAACCTCGGCGTAGTAGCCCTTGTCGGTGTCGCCCAGCAGGTCCACCAGCCGGGTGTACCGCCCGACGCAGATTGGCAGGACGCCCTCGGCCAGCGGGTCCAGGGTGCCGGCGTGGCCGACGCGGCGCGTGCCGAGCGCCCGCCGTACCACGGCCACCACGTCATGCGAGGTGTAGCCACGCGCCTTGCAGACGTTCAGCATGCCGTGGATGTCCGCGTCGTCGCGGCGGCGGCGGCTCATGGCAACAGAGCTGGCCTAGTCAGCCGACGTCGGGGTCACAGTGTTCGCCGGGGCCGCGTCCGGGGCCGCGTCGGCGGTGCCGGCTGGCGTCTCGGGAGGCGGCGCGTACTCGCGCAGCAATTGGAGCACCCGCGCACCCCGGGCGATGGACTCGTCGTAGATGAATTCGAACTCTGGCGTGTGGCGCAGGTTCAGCGCATCAGCGACTTCGCGGCGGAAGAAGCGGGCAGCCTTGCGGAGCCGCGCCATGATGGCCGCTTCGTGCTCGTCGTCCAGGAAGCTGACGTAGATCTTGGCCTTCTGGAGATCCTGCGTCGTCTCGACCTCCGTGATGGAGATCATAGTGCCAAGCTCTGGATCGTCCGTCTCATGGCGGAGCAGCCGGTCGATCTCGTCCCGGATGAGCTGGTTGATGCGCTGTTGTCGACGGTTGGCCTTTGCCATAGCGACCCCCAACGCGAGCGTCGCGCGTCGTCGGTAGTGGTTGTGTCAGCGGTGCGAGTGTGAGGATGTTGCGGAAGCGGTGAAGATCGGGCAGGGCGCAGGCCGGTGGCCCGGTCCCTGCCCGATCTTGCTGCCTGGTGTGCGTTAGATCGCGGTGATTTCGCGCTGGCCGAACGACTCGATGACATCGCCCTCGCGGAAGTCGCTGAAGCCGTCCAACAGGATGCCGCACTCGTAGCCAGAAGCCACTTCGCGCACGTCATCTTTCACGCGCCGCAACGTCCCGATTTTACCTTCCCACAGGACGCGGTCGCCGCGCTTGACGCGCGCCGAGTCGTTCCGCAGGATCTGGCCGTCGGTGACGAGGCAGCCAGCCGCCGCCCCGCCCTTGCGGACCGGGAAGAGCTGCCGAATCTCGGCGTGGCCGTGCACGATCTCTTCGAAGCGCGGGCCAAGCAACCCGACCAGCGCCTTGCGAACGTCGTCAACCACGTTGTAGATGATGGTGTAGTAACGCAGGTCAACATGCTGCGTCTCGGCAGCGCTCCGGGCACCCGGCTCGGCCCGCACGTTGAAGGCAACGATGATCGCCTTCGATGCCGACGCCAGCATCACGTCAGACTCGGTCACGTTGCCCGTGCCCGACCCGATAACTTTGACCCGCAAGCCCTCTTCCTGGAGCCGTTGCAGCGACGTGACCAGCGGCTCGATGGAGCCTTGCACGTCGGCCTTCACGACGAGGTTCAGGTCGCGGACTTCGCCGTCCTTGATGCGGTTGTAGATGTCTTCAAGCGAGACATCGCCGCCGCTGCCGCTGGACGCGCTGCGCTCGGCTGCCCGCTGGTAGAGGGCCGCCTGCTGCCGCGCCGTCTTCTCGTCTGGCACTACTACCAGGCGGTCGCCAGCCTTCGGGACGGCGGAGAGGCCAAGAATCTCGACTGGCATGGAGGGGCCGGCCGTCTTGATCCGCTTGCCCTTGTCGTCCACCAGCGCCCTGATCTTGCCGGTCACCGGCCCGATCACCACGATGTCGGTCGCCTTGAGCGTACCGCGCTGCACCAGGACGGTGGCAACGGGACCGCGCGCCTTGTCCAGCTTCGCTTCGACGACCAGCCCCGAGGCGATCCGGTGGGGATTCGCCGTCAGTTCGGCCACGTCCGCGACGATGGCGATGGTCGCCAGCAGGTTGTCAATGCCGTCGCCAGTACGCGCGGACACTTCGACCAGCGGCACATCCCCGCCGTAATCTTCAATGATGACACCCTTGTCGGCAAGCTGCTGCTTGACCCGATCAGGGTTGATGTCCGGCCGGTCCATCTTGTTCAGCGCGACCACAATCGGCACCTTCGCAGCGCGCGCGTGGTCGATGGCCTCTGCCGTCTGCGGCATCACGCCGTCGTCGGCCGCCACGACCAGCACCGCGATGTCCGTCGCCTGGGCACCGCGCGCCCGCATGGCGGTGAACGCCTCGTGGCCGGGGGTGTCCAGGAAGGTGATCTTGCGAGTCTCGCCGTCCACATCCACATCGACCTGATAGGCGCCGATGTGCTGGGTGATGCCGCCGGCCTCGCCGTGCGCCACGCGTGTCTGGCGGATGCGGTCGAGCAGGCTGGTCTTGCCGTGGTCTACGTGACCCATGACGGTCACAACGGCCGGGCGCGACTCAAGCTGCATCAGTTCTTCTTCGGTCAGTTCCTCTTCGGCAACGTCGTCGCCGGCGTCGGCATCGACGGTTTGCTCACTCGCCTCAAACCCGAGATCGGCCGCCACGACTGCGGCCGTGTCGTAGTCGATCATCTGGTTCATGGTGGCGAAGATGCCATTTTTGATCAGTGCGGAGATGATGGCGGCAGCCGGCAGCGACAGGATCGTCGCCAACTCCTCAACGGCCATCACCGGTGGGAGTTGGATCGGCCGTGCTGCGACGGCTACCCCATTCCCACCCTGCTCTGCAAATGCGGGGGTAAACGGCCCCCTGCGGGTATTGGCACGGCCTCGGCTGCCACCGGGCCGTGGGCGGCCTCTGCCACCGCCTCGGCGGAACGGCTTGGGCATCAGGTTTCCCTTTCCTGGCGCTCGCCGTCGACCACGCTCGTGGTATGGGACGCGCCAAACGCCGTCAAGGCCGCTCTATCGGCCACTGACAGCTCAGTCTTCAATGCTTTGTCCAGGGCGTGGCGCTTCAACGCTGTCTGCCAGCACGATGGCTGGAGACAGAGATACGCCCCGCGCCCGGATTTTTTGCCCGTGGTATCAACGCCGACAGCGCCGTCTGGCGCTCTGACGATGCGCACCATCTCGCGTTTGGGGCGTTCAGAGCGGCAGGCGACGCACGTCCGCTGCGGAATGTGACGTTGCGGCATCCGGCTCCCTGGTTACCCGTCGGCGCGCACCTCGCCGGGCGCTTGCACTCCGGCCTCGGCGAGGGCCGGCTCGGCCTCTTGCTCAGCTTCCCTGCGGGCGCGCTCGGCGGCTGCAAGCATCGCCGCTTCGCTCTTGATGTCAATGCGCCAACCCGTCAGCTTGGCCGCAAGACGCGCGTTCTGGCCTTCCTTCCCAATCGCCAACGACAACTGCCGCTCGGGCACCACCACGGTTGCCGTCTTCGTATCCTCGTCCACGGTCACCCGGACGACCTGGGCGGGGCTGAGGGCGTTCGCGACGTACTTGGCGGCATCCTCGTGCCACTCCACCACGTCAATCTTCTCGCCGTTCAACTCGTTGACGATATTCTGGATACGCACGCCGCGCATGCCAACGCACGAACCCACCGGGTCAATGCCCTGCTGCCGCGCCTCGACTGCCACCTTGGAGCGCGCGCCGGCCTCGCGGGCAATCGCCTTGATCTCGACCGCGCCACTGAAGATCTCCGGCACTTCCTGCTCGAAGAGGCGGCGCAGCATCAGGCGGTGGGCGCGGGACACGACGATCTGCGGGCCACGGTGCGTGTCGTGGACTTCCGCCACGTAGACACGAATCCGCTGGCCCGGATAGTACCGCTCGGTGGGCACTTGCTCTGCGCGCGGCATGATCGCCTCGGCCCGGCCTAGCTCCACGATGGCGGTGCCCGCCTCGATGCGCTGGATGACGCCATGAACGATCTCGTCCTTGCGCTCGGCAAACTCGTTGAAGACCATCTGGCGCTCGGCATCGCGGAGCTTCTGCAAGACCACCTGCTTGGCAGTCTGCGCGGCGATGCGGCCGAACGACGGCGGCGTCACGTCGTATTTGACGAACGTGCCCACGTCGAACGCGCCTTCGATGACCTGCTCCGGCTTGACCTCTTCGGCCTCTTCCAGCAGAATCTGGTCGTGGATGCTGATGCCGTCCGGATGCTCGTCGATCAGGTCGTCGTCAACGACCAGCGCCCGGCGGAAGATCTTGATGGCGCGCTCGGCTGGCTCGTCCGGGCTGATCTCGGCTTCGAGGTCGTTCGCGAGCGAGTCGAAGTTGCGCTTGTACGCGGAGACGAGCGCGGCCTTGAGGGCGTCAAGGACCATTTCCTTCGGAACGCCCTTTTCGCTGCTAAGTTGCGTGATTGCGGCCAGGAACTCGGACTTCATACGCTTTTCACGCCTCCCAACAGGTACTTTGACGTCACAACGCTCCGTCGCGCGTGCGTCTCACGTCGCCGGTCGATGGGGGCTAACAACAAAAAAAGTGGGGATTGCCCACTTCAACGGCCCGACGGACTGGTCGCTCGCGCGCTTTGTGTGAGGCAAAGTATAGCACCGCGTTCGCCGGCCTCACAACAGAAGATGACGGTATCGTCGCGCCCGCACGCGCCTTGACGCGGCACTGTTCTTGGCCTACCGTCGTCTCACTCTGGCGTTCATGTCCCGGTGGCTACGGCCACCGGCGAACCGGCGACTGGCAGCACTGCCGGTGTCACCGCCGCCGCATGGACGGACCGCGGAAGGTACGGATGGCGGCTCGGGTGGCTGGTTGCGGCGCTTGGCGTGGCCGGGGCGCAACACTGGCTGATACCAGCCCTGAGCATTGATCTCACTCGTGTAGGGTGACAAGCCGGGCAGCCCTGCGCTTGTGCGCGCCGATTGTTGACAGCATTGAGACTCCGGAGTACGCTGCCGGCATTCACTGCCGACCAGTTGCGTGCACACGGTCGGGTGGGAGGCAATATGGCGGACCGGCGACTCGCGCCCCTGACGCG
The DNA here is from genome assembly GCA_038318015.1 of Chloroflexota bacterium. GTDB lineage: Bacteria > Chloroflexota > UBA6077 > UBA6077 > JACCZL01 > JADZEM01. The sequence continues at coordinate 5,470 of JBBQBU010000037.1, forward strand.
TCGACGCTTTCTCGGTCTGATGAGTAGTGTGGCCGCGCTCGGCCTCGCCGCCGCCTGCGGCCAGCCCGCGCCAGCAGCCCCGGCCGCGCCCGCGAAGCTAGCAGAGGCCGCGAAGCCAGCGGAAGCGGCCAAGCCGGCGGCCCAGACTGCTCCCGCCCAGGCAGCCCCGCCGCCGGCGGCCGGTAAGCCGGCCGGCAAGCCTGTTGGCAACAAGCCCGACGAGCTGATTCTGTGCTGGGGCACCTTCCAGCTTCAGGAGAAGCGGCTCGATCCTCAGACGCACGTCGCCACCATCGCCGAGAGCCAACTGCGGCACATGTACGAGCCGCTGGTGATGATCGACCGCGACCTGATGACGGTGAAGCCGGTCCTCGCGACCGAGTGGAAGCGCCTGGACGACCTGACGTTCCAGTTCAAGCTGCGCCAGGGCGTGACGTTCCACAACGGTGAGGAGTTCGACGGCGAGGCCGCCAAATTCAGCATCATGCGTCCGTTGGACCCGGCGAACAAGGCGAACGCCCGGACAACCTACGCCGGCATCAGCGGTGTGGACGTGGTGGACAAGTTCACCATCAACGTCAAGACGGCGAAGCCTGATCCGGCGCTGCTGCTCCGCATGACCGGCTTCGCCATGACGATGGTCGCTCCGAAATGGGCGTCGCAGGGCATCGACGCCTTCTCGAACGAGGCGAACGGCACCGGCCCGTACAAGTTGGACGTCTGGAAAGACCCGCTGCAAGACTGGACCATCGCCGCCAACGAGCAGTACTGGGGCGGTGCCCCGAAGATCAAGCGGGTGCGGTTCAGGACGATCCCGGAACTGGCGACCCGTACGGCCGCCCTGCGCACCGGCGAGGTGCATGTCGCAAAGGACGTCTCCGTTGAGGAGATGGACGCCATCAGCCGTAGCGGGCGGGCACTGGCGAAGACGACGCCGAGCAACCGCATCCCGTACTACACAATGGAAGTCCGCAAGCCGCCGATGAACAACAAGTTGTTGCGGCAGGCGGTGAACTACGGTGCCAATATCGACGGCATCATCAAGAGTGTGCTGTACGGCAACGGCGACCGTGTGGCGACAACGGTCGCGCCGTGGCACGTCGGCTTCGACCCTGACCTGAAGCCGTACCCGTACGACCCGGAGAAGGCGAAGGCGTTGATGAAGGAAGCCGGCTTTGAGAGCGGCTTTGACCTGAACATCAACCATATTCAGGGTCGCTACTTGAAGGACAAGGAAGTCGCCGAGGCCATCGCCCAGGAGCTGAACAAGGTCGGCATCCGGGCGAAGACGGTGCTACGCGACGCCGCCACCGACACCAGCGACCGCCTGGCGATGAAGCAGGACGGCCTGATTTTCGGCTCGTGGGGCAACTGGATCTTTGACGCCGACAACCAACTGTACACACGCTGGCACACGTCGTTGCGCGACACCATCAACGGCGGCAAGGGAGACAGCGGGCTTTCGTACAGCAACCCCGAGTTCGACAAACTGGTGGAGGATGCCCGCGTCGAACTGGACGAGAAGAAGCGGCTGGACCTGTACAAGAAGGCCCAAAAGACGATGTACGACGACGCGGCGGGCCTGTTCATGTACACCCTGACGGACATCTACGGGGTGGACAACTGGGTGAAATGGGAGCCTCGTCGGGACGAAATGATGTGGGCACACGAAATGGAGTGGAACGGCTGAGCACGTAGTCGGGCGCCGGCAGACAGGAGTCAGGAGGCACGATGGTGCACGTTTCGATGATGGGCAGCGCGGCCGTCGGGGCGCGCCACGATGGGAGGCGGCATGCCCTCGGCCGGCTCCCGGCTCCTGGCACTTGGCGTCTCTAGCGATGGCGCAGTACGTCATTCGCCGCCTGTGGCAGTCCGTCTTCGTCGTCTTCGGCGTCGTGACGGTCGTCTTCTTCGTGCTCCAACTGACCGGCGACCCCGTGCGGATCATGCTGGGCGAGACGGCGTCCGAAGAGGACATCCAGAACGTCCGCAGCCGCATGGGGCTGGACCGCCCGGTCCACGAACAGTACGTCAGCTTCCTGGTGAAGGCTGTGCAGGGTGACTTCGGGGAGTCCATCCGGCAGCGCGGCCAGCCGGCCATGGGCATCGTGATGAGCCGCTATCCGGCCACGCTCCGACTGGCGTGTATGGCGCTGGCGTTGTCCGTCGTCCTCGCCATGATCTTCGGGGTGGTGTCGGCGGTGCGCCGCTACTCCCTCGCGGACAACGTGGTGATGTCCCTGGCACTGATCGGCCAGTCGGTTCCGAACTTCTGGCTTGGGATCATGCTGATCCTGATTATGGCGGTGCAGCTCGGGTGGTTCCCGTCGCAGGGGTTCGGCGACGGGAACCTGAAGTACCTGGTTCTGCCGACGATCACGCTGGCGGCTCCGGGCCTTGCGCGCCTGACCCGACTGGTGCGTTCCGGCATGCTGGAGATCATGAACCAGGACTACGTGCGGACGGCGCGGGCCAAAGGCTTGCAGGATCGGCAGGTGATCTTCGGGCATGCGCTCAAGAATGCGGCCATTCCGCTAGTGACGGTGATCGGCCTGGACATGGGGGCGTTGCTGGGTGGCGCAGTGGTGACCGAGCAGATCTTTGCGTGGCCGGGCGTCGGGCTTGAGGTCATCATGGCGATCAACGGCCGGGACTTCCCGGTGGTACAGGCTGCTGTGTTTGTGGTGGCCGTCTCGTTTGTGCTCATCAACTTGATCGTAGACCTGTTGTACACCTGGCTCGACCCGCGCGTGCGCCTGACCTGATCCGGGCGCGGACGTCTCCGGTGTTAGCCTTCACCGCCCGGTCCCGTACCCGCCCTCACCGCCCGGTCCCGTACCCGCCCTCACCCCCTAGCCCCCTCTCCCACAAGTGGGAGAGGGGGAACCGGACGACTGTAGGGGCGCGATGCATCGCGCCCGCTCAGTATCTTCCCAGCACCCAGCACCCAGCACCCAGCACTGACGGAGTCGGCTGATGGCACAACAAGGCGCAGCAGTCCTGCTCGACGCGGAGGCCCGCCAGGAGGCCGTGCGGACGGCTTCGCGCGGTCGACGCACCAGCATGTGGCGCACGCTCCGCCGGGCACGTCTCGGCCTCGTCGGGGTGGTCGTGCTGCTGGTGATCGCCGTGTCGGCCATCGCGGCGCCGCTGCTGGCACCCCATGACCCGTACCAGGGATCGCTGGCGGTCAGCCGCCAGTGCCCCGCGTTCACCACCTGTCCGAACCTGGGCGGCTCGTTCGCGCGGACCGGCGCCACGACGGGCACCCTTGAGTATGCGCTCGGTACGGACCCGAACGGGCGCGACGTTCTCAGCCGGATCATCTACGCGGCGCAGATATCGTTGCTGGTCGGCTTCACAGCGGTCGTGATTGGCGGCACGGTCGGGGTGGTGGCCGGGCTGGTGTCGGGTTACTACGGCGGTGCCCTCGACTCGATCATCATGCGGATTGCCGACGTGCAGCTCGCGTTCCCGTTCATCCTGCTGGCCATCGCCATCGTGGCGGTGCTTGGGGGCGGGCTGGTGAATGTCATCATCGTGCTGGGCATCGGCTCATGGGTGCCGTACGCCCGGATTGTGCGCGGGCAGGTGCTCTCCGCGAAGGGGCAGGAGTACGTCCTTGCGGCGCGGACCATCGGCGCGCAGGATGTCCCGATCCTGTTCCGCCACATCCTGCCGAACGTGGTCACGCCTGCCATCATTGTCGCGACGTTCGGTGTGGCGGCGGCCATCATCGGTGAGGCGACGTTGTCGTTCCTGGGAGTCGGCATCCAGCCGCCGACTCCCACCTGGGGCAACATGCTGGCGGACGGTCGCGCGTACGTGTCGTCGGCGTGGTGGCTGGCGACGTTCCCTGGCCTCGCAATCATGCTGACGGTGCTGTCCATCAACGTGATTGGCGACTGGCTACGCGACTACCTGGACCCGCGCCTCCGCAACCTGGATTAGCGAGGGGGATGCTGGGTTCTGGGTTCTGGGTGTTGCGTTGCTGGAGGACGTCAGGTGCCTGCGTCGGTGCAGGTCGTCAGTCGCGTTCGCGGCGTGTCATCCGCGCCCGCACTCTAGTACAGGTCGGCGGAATTGGCGAAGCACCGTCGCTTCCCATGTCATCCTGAAGCGAAGCGAAGGATCTCACCGACACACTCGGCGGTGTGGGTGAGATCCTTCTTTGCGCTCGCAGGCTCGCTTCAATCAGGATGACATGGGAACGGTTGCAGGATGACATGGGAACGGTTGCGCCGACTGGGACCACCGTGGTCGGGTGCCGCAACTCTCGACTCGCCCGCTGGCCTGCTCTCGACTCACCGGCTACCTGATGCCAAAGTCCACCGCGCCCATCGGATTCTGGAAGTCGTTGGCGGCGATCAGCACCATCAGTGCGATCAGCACCACGATGCCGACAAAGTGCACCAGACTCTCGCGCTCCGGGCTGATGCGTCGGCCGCGAATCGCTTCGATGATGATGAAGAAGAGCCGTCCGCCATCCAGCGCCGGGATCGGCAACATGTTGGCGATGGCGAGACCCGCGCTGAACGTGCCGGTCATCACGAGCAACGGGTACAGGTAGCCCGACTGGCGCGTCGCTTCGACCGCTTGCGAAGTCACCTGCGCCATGCCCGGCAGCCCGATTGGGCGCAACATCTCCCCCGGCATCGACCCTTGAATGACCATCAACGGGGCCGCCAACGTGAAGCCGATCACCGTCACGGCGCGCCGGAACCCGAGCCAGATTGATTCGAGCGGGTTGTAGGCGACCGGCTTGGTCCGTGCCATGATCTGCACGCCGATGGCACCCTGGCCCGGCGGCGGGTTCGTGCGCGGCGTCAAGGTCGTCTGCACGGTCTGTTCGCCGCGCCGTAGATCGAGCGCGACGCTGCCGCCGACGCGGTCCCGCACCAGCCGCTGGAAGTCCTCGACGAGCGTGACCGTCTGCCCGTCAACCGCCAGAACGATGTCGCCCGGCTGCATCCCGGCCGCCTGCGCCGGCGACTCGGCCGCGATGCCGCCGATCTCAACCTCGACGGGCGTCGGCCAGCCGGTCATGAACGCCAGCGCGAAGATCACGACGGCGAGCAAGAAGTTCATCGCGGAGCCGGCCGCCAGCACGATGCCGCGCGTCAGCTTGCTCTTGCTGGCAAAGCTGCCCTCTGCGGTCGGGTCCTCCTCGCCCAGCATCTTCACGAACGCGCCGAACGGAATCCAGTTCAGTGAGTACAGCACGCCCTTGTACTCGTACCCGATCATCCTGGGCGGCAGGCCGAACCCGAACTCCTGCACGACGATGCCCGCCCGGCGAGCCGTAATGAAGTGCCCCAACTCGTGGACGAGCATGAGCAGGCCCAGGATCGGGATGATGGCGAGCCACTGAAGATCCATGCCGAAGTTTCACCTGACCCGGGCGCGCCCGGAGGCGCACAACTGCGGGTCTGACCACTGTTGGCCAGCCTGCGGACGGGAAAAAACTATAGCACGGGCTTCCGGCCCGCCAGAATCGTTTCTCATGGCCGGTCGTTCACGACTGGGACGCTAGCGGGCGGCCAGCGGCAATGCTGCGGCTGCCTGTCGGCCGGTGTCCCTGGCCCAGGCGTCGGCCGCGCACACATCCTCAAGGCTCGGCGTGCGGACTGGCACGTGCCGCCCCATGATCTCCTCGACAATCCGGGGGATCTGGTCGAAGCGCAACATGCCCGTCAGGAACAACTCAACAGCGACCTCATTGGCGGCGTTCATTACCGTCGGGTAGCTGTCGCCCAGCCGGCCGGCGTCGATGGCGAGGTACAGGCACCTGAAGCGCTCGCGGTCCACGTCCGCAAAGGTGAGCGACCCGAGCCGCGCAAGGTCGAGGGGCGGCGTCGGGGTGGTGAAGCGGTCAGGATGGCTCAGCGCGAACTGGATCGGCAGTCGCATGTCTGGGACCCCAAGCTGCGCCTTCACGCTGCCGTCCACGAACTCCACCAGCGAATGCACGATGCTCTCGCGGTGGATGACCACGCTCACGTTCTCCACCGGCACGTCGAACAGCCACGCCGCTTCGAGAACCTCCAGCCCCTTGTTCATCATCGTGGCCGAATCCACCGTGATTTTTGGCCCCATCTGCCAGTTCGGGTGCTGGAGCGCCTGCGTCGGCGTCACGTTCGCCAGGTTGGCAATCGGCAAGTCGCGGAACGCCCCGCCCGAGGCCGTCAGGATCAGCCGTTGGATGCGATGACGTGCTTCGCCCAGCAGACACTGCCAGATGGCGCTGTGCTCCGAGTCCACCGGGATGATCGACGCGCCGGACACGCGCGACGCCTCGGTGACGAGGTGCCCGGCCATGATGAGGACTTCTTTGTTCGCCAGGGCCACCGCCCGCCCCATCTTGAGGGCAGCGATGGTCGGGACAAGGCCGGCGGTACCGCTGGTCGCCACCACCACCACGTCGATGTCGGGGGCGGTCGCCATCTCTACCAGGGACGATTCACCGAACGTCAGCGTCGTCTCATCGGGCGACCAGCCGTCATGCGTGGCCCCGGTCAGGGCGGCCAGTTTCGGGGTGAACTGCTGCACCTGCTCGCGGAACAGCAGCGAGTCCGTGCGGGCGGCGAGGCCGACAACCTCAAAGCGGTCCGGGTGCCAGGCGACGACTTCGAGCGTCTGGCGGCCGATTGACCCGGTCGAGCCGAGGATCGCGATGCGCTTCCGTCCGCTCATGTCCGTCCGCTCATGATGTTGTCACCACGTAAAAGTATGCCCCAACCACCGCTAACAGTACGCTATCTATACGGTCCAGCACGCCGCCGTGACCAGGAATCAGGTCACCAGAATCTTTCGCCCCGCACTGGCGCTTGATGAACGACTCCATCAGGTCGCCGAAGATGGCGCACACCCCGATGACCAGCCCCAGGCCCGCCAACCGCACGACGCTGACCGGCACCAGCGTGCCCAGGCCCGTGGCCGGGAAGACAGCGCCCAGGAGCGGCCCCAGGATGACGCCGGCCGCCACCGCGCCGACCAGCCCGCCAACGGCACCTTCGACGGACTTGCCGGGGCTGATCCGTGGCGCAAGCCGCTTGTTGCCCCAGCGCCGCCCGACGAAGAACGCCGCGATGTCGCATATCCAGGTGCAGCCGAAGACGGCCAGAATCCAAAACATACCGTCTGGCAGGGCGCGCAGCAAGATGAGGTAGTGCATCGTGCCGCCGACGTAGATGGCAGGGGCCAGCGACAACGCCCAATCGACCATTCCGCCGGCCGGATCAGGACGCGCCATCATCTGCAGCAGCCCGGCGATCATCGCCAGTACCAGGATGGCCGGCATGTTGCGGGCGTCGGTTGCCAGCGCATCAAGGATGATGGCGGCGGTCAGCGCCAGCCCGAGCGGCACGACCGGCCGGAAGCCGGCACCGCGCAGCATCGTGAAGACTTCGAACGACGCGATGAAGCCGCCCACGACCACCGCCGCGACGTACGGGCCGCCGCCGATGATCGCAAGTGCGATGAGAATGGGGACGCCGACGATGGCGCTCAGGAATCGCAGGCGGAGCACGTCACGCTGCCCGAGAGAACATCCACGCGCGGCTCACGCACAAGCAGGCCCCCGTGCGCCGTCAATCGGAGTCTCGCAGGCCCCCTCGGACAGCAGTCAGGCTCCCGAACCGCCGCTCGCGGTTCCCAAAATCATGTACCGCTCGCTCCAGGTCGGCCTTGCCAAACTCCGGCCAGTATAGCGGCGTTGACCAGTATTCGGCGTAGGCGGCCTGCCAGATCAGGAAGTTGCTCAGTCGCATCTCGCCGGCCGTCCTGATAATCAGGTCCGGATCGCGCATCCCCTCGGTGTAGAGGTAGGAGCTGAAAGTTGCTTCGTCCACATCATCGGGGTTCAAACCGTCGCGCAGCATGCGGCGCGCGGCTTCCACGATTTCGTCCCGGCCACCGTAGTTGAAGGCGACGTTGACGATCAGGCGAGTGTTGCACTGGGTCAGATCGACCGCGTAGCGGACACGCTCCTGCAAGATTGTCGGCAGCCCTTCGAGCCGGCCAATGTGTTTCAGGCGCACGCCGTTGCGGTGCAGGTCTGCGGTCTCCTGGTCGATGACCTCGCCCAGAATCTCGAACAGGCCGTTGACCTCGTTGGCCGGGCGCCGCCAGTTCTCTGTCGAGAAAGCATAGAGCGTCAGGATCTCGATGCCCTGCTCAACGCACCCTTCGATGATCGCACGGATGTTTTCAGTACCCGCGCGGTGGCCTTCGAGGCGCTCCAGGCCGCGCTCACGCGCCCAGCGACCGTTGCCGTCCATGATGATCGCGACGTGGCGCGGAGCGGTGGCAAGCTGCTCGGCCGGTCTGCCAAGGGTCTGGGGCTGGGTGGCCATCAAACTTCCTTGACCTCCTTCTCCTTGCGTTCGGCTGCCTCATCGACCTGCTTGATGAGGCCGTCCGTGAGCTTCTGCACACGATCGAGGGCGCGGCGCAATTCGTCCTGCGAGAGCTTGCCGTCCTTCTCCAACTTCTTCAAGCCGGTGTCGGCGTCGCGGCGCACGTTGCGGGCCGCGATCTTCGACTCTTCGGCGCGCTTCTTGACCTGCTTTGCCAGGTCGTTGCGGCGCTGCTCGTTCAAGGCGGGGAGGGCCAGGCGAATCACCGTGCCGTCGTTGTTGGGGGTGATGCCCAGGTCGGACTTGAGAATCGCCTTCTCAATGGCCCCGATCAGGCTGCGGTCCCACGGCTGAATCGCCAGCATGCGAGCCTCTGGCACCGCGATGGTGGCGATGGAGTGAATCGGTTGGGCGCTGCCCCAGGCGTCCACCTGGATCTTGTCAAGCAACGACGGTGCTGCGCGCCCGGTACGGATGGCTGCCAGGTCAGTGTTGAGCACTTCTAGCGTTTTCGCCATCCGGCGCTCGCAGTCGTCTATGACCGTGCTACTGTCGCTCACGGCTCACCTCCACGTCATGAGATGACGGTGCCGACGCTTTCGTCACCCAGAACAATGCGTTCCAGGTTGCTCCCGTCCATCAAGTCGAAGACGACGATCGGCAGGCGGTTGTCCATGCACAGCGAGAGTGCCGTGCTGTCCATCACCCGCAAGCCGCGCTCCAGAGCTTCCATGTGCCGCAACCGCGGGATGCGGCGGGCATTCGGATTGGTTCGAGGGTCGGCATCGTAGACGCCGTCCACCCGATTCTTCGCCATCAGGATGACATCGGCACCGATCTCGGCGGCGCGCAGGGCGGCCGTCGTGTCGGTGCTGAAGTATGGGTTGCCGGTGCCCGCCGCGAAGATCACGACGCGGCCCTTCTCCAGATGCCGGATGGCCCGCCGCCGAATGTACGGCTCGCAGACCTCCGCCATCGTGATGGCGCTTTGCACTCGCGTGTGCTGGCCATGGCGCTCTAGGCTGGCTTGCAGCGCCAGCCCGTTGATGACGGTCGCCAGCATCCCCATGTAGTCAGCCGTCGCACGCTCCATGCCGCGACTGCTGGCGATCTCGCCGCGCCAGATGTTGCCGCCGCCGATGACGACGGCAACCTGGACGCCGAGGCGCACAATCTGGGCTACTTGACGCGCCATGTAGTCCAGCACGTCATGGTCGATGGGGGAGGGCGACGAGGCGTCTCCCTGCACGGCTTCGCCGCTCAGCTTGAGGATGACCCTGCGGAAACGCAAGGCCGTCCCCCCTGAATCGCTATCGTCAACCGAGTCGCTCACAACGTACTCGCCATCTGCTCAGGCGCCGAGTTCGAAGCGCGAGAACCGCCGCACGACGATGTTCTCGCCGAGCTTGCCGACGGCCTCATGCACGAGCCCCTGGATCGACTGGCCTGGGTCGCGGATGAACGGCTGCTTGAGCAACGGCTGCTCCTCGGGCAGCAGGTCGGCCGGGATGTCCGCTTCGGTGCCGATGTACTTCGGGTTCGTCGCGGCGATCTGCATGGCGATGTCGTGCGCCAGCTTCTTGAAGTCTTCGCTGCGGGCCACGAAGTCGGTCTCGCAGTTTACTTCGACAATGACGCCGATGCGCCCGCCGCCGTGGATGTACGAGTCAACCACGCCCTGCGAGGCGACGCGCCCGGCCTTCTTCTCGGCAATAGCGGCACCACGGCTGCGGAGCCACGTGCGCGCCTTGTCCAGATTGCCGTCGCTCTCTTCGAGCGCACGCTTGCAGTCCATCACTGGCGCGCCGGTCTCGTCGCGCAGTTGCTTGATCTTGCTGGTGTCGATCGCCATCTCTTCCCTCTGTCCGCGCCTCTGCGGCGCACAGGAGCGCGCGGGCCGGGTCTCCGCTCCCGGTCCGCGTTCCGCTGATCGCTCTGGTGCTCGCCGGTGTGCGGCTCGCTCCTCCAACCTTCGGGCGCAGGCGTGGCCCTTGGGCGTACTCGTTATCTATGACGCGGTGGTCGGAGCTGGCTCGGCGGCCGGCTCGTCAGCGACGACAGCGGGTGCCCCCTCTGCCGCTTCCTGCGCTGCTGCCCCAATGACGGGGGCAGCAGGCGTCTCGTTGGCTGGCGCAGGGGCCGCCGGCGCTGCCGCTGTGGCCGGCGCTGCCGGCACCTCGGCCGACTCGCCCGGTGCGAAGTCGTCCGGCGAGAAGACCATGCCGCCAACCGCCTTCGCGTCCAGATCGTCGCCGTCCGCATCAGCGTCGCCGCTGTCCACGTCGCGGCCAGACGATGCCGCCTCGCGCTGGGCGACGCCTTCCAGCACCGCGTCCGCGATCTTGCCCGTCAGCAGACGGATGGCGCGGATCGCGTCATCGTTCGCCGGGATCGGGTAGTCGATCTGGTCCGGGTTGCAGTTGGTGTCCACCATTGCCACGACGTTGATCTCGGTGCGGTGCGCCTCAGCAATGGCGATCTGCTCGCGATGGGGGTCCACCACGAAGATGGCCTGCGGGGTGCGATAGTGCTTCTTCATGCCGCCGAGCAGGCGCTCCAGGCGCTCCAGCTCGTCGAGCATCTTGATGCCTTCCTTCTTGGGCAGCCGGTCAATGTCGCCATCGTCCCGCATCTTCTCAAGCTGCTCAAGGTGCTTGATGCGGAGCAAGATGGTCTGGAAGTTGGTCAGCATGCCGCCCATCCAGCGCCGATTGACGAAGGGCATGCCGCAACGGCGTGCCTCCTCCTCAATTGTCTCCTGAGCCTGCTTCTTTGTTCCAACGAACATGATGATGCCGCCGTTCGCCACGAACTCGCGGACCCAGGTCATGGCGTCTTCGAGGCGGCGCACGGTCTGCTGGAGGTCAATGATGTGGATGCCGTTGCGCTCCGTAAAGATGAACGGGCGCATTTTCGGATCCCAGCGACGCGTCTGGTGCCCGAAATGCACGCCGGCTTCAAGGAGGGTCTTCATCTGAACTGGACTTGCCACGTGGTACTCCCTATCGTTTTCGACTTCCGCGCCCTTCATCCTGGCGGGAACCCCGCAACGCCTCGCCAAAGGCGGCGACTTGACGGCGGGGCACGCTCCGCTCAGTCCGGGCGCGTGCAAACTTGCTGCGGCGCAGCAGCCTGCGAGTATAGCACCGCAAAAATCGGCCTCACAATAAAGGTGCATGTTCGGCCGTTGACAGGAGATGCACGCTACCATATAGACTTGCGCCCCTGAAGCGGCGCTAAAAGTTTGCTGGTGTGCGGAGGCCGGCCACGATGTGGCCTGTGCGGTGCATGCAGCCTGGGTGATACACACGAACGTGCCACGGTGTAGCGAGCAGCCTCGGCTGGATGAGGGGACATGACGAATTTGCTGATTCGGCTGGCTGTCGGTGCCGGCGCGGTCCTCCTGGCCCAGTGGGCGTTTCGCCAGTGGGATCTGATTTCGGTTGACTCGTGGGTGACGGCCGTCATCTTCGCGGTCGTCCTCGGCCTCTGCAATGCGCTGTTTCGCCCGGTCCTCTTGCTGATTACCTGCCCGTTCAACCTCTTGACGCTGGGGCTGTTCACCTTTGTCGTGAATGCGCTGGTGTTCTGGCTGGCGGCACAATTTGTGCCCGGCATCGCCGTCAGCGGCTTCGCCGGCGCGTTCGTCGGCTCGCTCACCGTCACGATCTGTACGGCCATCGCCGACAGCCTGCTCGAACGACGGTGATTCGTCCCTGCTGTCGCGGCCCGCGTGCCGTGCTGACCCTCGCTCGATGGTGATGCTCTAAGATGCGGATGTTGAGACTCCTGGTGCCTGGCCTGCGTATCAAGCGCTGGCTTGGCCTGACGCTGCTCGGGTTGGTCGTGCTGGCGCTGGGGCTGGCCTACCTGTTTGTCGAGCTGTACCGCAGCGTGCCGCTGCCTGTTGAGGCGACCTATCTCACGCTCCAGTTTGTGCCCCGCTGGCTGCGCGGCCTGATCTTTGTGCTGGCCGGCGCGTCGATCACGGCGCTGGCGGTCTTGCGGCTGAACCGTAGTCTGGCGGTGCCGCGCGCGCGGCAGCAGACGGGCGTCGGGCTTGTGGACACGCTAGTTGCGTATCGGGCGCGCGAGCGCGGCCCGAAGATCGTCACCATCGGCGGCGGCACCGGCCTTTCGACGATGCTGCGCGGGCTGAAAGACTATTCGGAGAACATCACCGCCATCGTGACGGTGGCCGACGACGGCGGCAGTTCGGGGCGGCTTCGGCGCGACCTCGGGGTGCTGCCGCCGGGCGACTTCCGCAACTGTATCGTGGCCCTGGCCGACGCCGAGCCGCTGATGGCAAAGCTCTTCCAGTACCGGTTCGGCCCCGGCACGGACCTGGAGGGGCACAGCTTCGGCAACCTCTTCATCGTCGCAATGAGCGGCATCACCGGCAACTTCGAAGAAGCGATCCGCGAGGCCAGCCGGGTGCTGGCGGTGCGTGGGCAGATTTTGCCGTCCACCCTGGAGAACGTCACCCTCTGTGCCGAGCTTGAGGGCGGCACGCGTGTGATGGGCGAGTCGAAAATCTCAGCGGCGACCGTGCCGATCAAGCGGGTCTACTTGCAGCCGGAGCGGCCGGCCGCCTTCCCCGAGGCCGTGCGCGCCATCCTGGACGCGGATATTGTGGTGGTCGGGCCGGGCAGCCTCTACACCAGCATCCTGCCGAACCTGCTGGTGGACGGCATCGCGAAGGCACTGGTATCCACGGAGGCGCTGCGGATGTACGTCTGCAACGTGGCGACCCAGCCCGGCGAAACGGACCATTTCGGGGCCAGTGACCACGTGCGGGCGCTGCTGAAGCATGTGCGCGGCATGCCGATAGACGTGGTGCTGGCGAACGACAACCAAAGCGGTGCGATCAAGCCGGAGTGGCACGTGCAGCACGTGGCGGCCGACGTGGAAGCCATCGAGCGCATGGGCGTCGAGGTGGCGCTGTTCGACGTGGTGAATCCGCACAACGCGCTGCGGCACAGCCCGGAGCGGCTGACCACGGCCATCGCGCAGCTCTATGAGCGGCGGCGGGCCAACGGCAACGGGAGCGCACGGCCCGCGCCGACCGCGACGGCCGTCTAGCCGAAGACAACCGGCAAACCGGACAATTGGGCAGTGGCCGGACGGTATACTGTCCTTCGGAGCCGCGAGGAGGGGCGTTTCAGTGGATACCTATCTGTATGTGGTGCAGATTTTCGTCTCGGTGGTGCTGATCGCCGTCCTGTTGCTTCAGGCGCGCGGCTCGGGCTTCTCGGCGACCTTCAACTCAGACTCGTCGATTTACCGCACGCGGCGCGGTGTCGAGCGGACGCTGTTCAACGTGACCATCATCCTGGCGGTCGTGTTCGTCGTGGTGTCGATCCTCAGCGTCGCGTTTAGCTCGATTTAGCGGTGCCCCCCCGCAGCGTCGGGGTGCGGGCGGGACCGGGAGCCGGTCCTGGCGGGCGGCGCGTGCAGGCCGTCTCGCTGTGGCCGCGCCAGAAGCGGCGCTGGTGGCCCTGGCTCGTGGGCGCGCTGGCCGTTGTGCTAGGGGTCCCCCTGGCTCTGATTGCCGCGTTGCTGGTACTCGTTGAGCCGGCCGTCGCGCCCGACACCTACGTTGAGGCCGTTGCCGGCGAGCCGCCGCTCCTGAATCCGGTTCTCGCGCCGTACACCCTGGCCGGCCAGGACGTGATTCCGCTGGTGTTCGCCGCGCTGACGCGGACCGACGCTGCGGGCAACGTCGAGCTTGACCTCGCCGAGCGGCTTGATGTCGAAGAGGACGGCCGGGCATACGTGGTGCGCTTGCGCGACGGCGTGCTGTGGGACGACGGCGAGCCGCTGACGGCCGAGGATATCGCCTTCACCGTGCGGCTGATCCAGCAGCCAGCCCACCAGGGTAGCCAGGAACTCGCTGACCTGTGGCGCGGCGTCGAGGTCGAGGCCATCGACGCGCGGGCCATGCGCTTCCGCCTGCCGACACCGCTGGCTTCGTTCCCAGAGCACCTGACGCTCGGGCTGCTGCCGCGCCATATCCTTGACGGCGTGGCGGCAGCGGATCTGCCGTTGCACGCGTTCAACCGCCAGCCAGTCGGCAGCGGGCCGTACCGTGTGGCCTCC
>JBBQBU010000038.1:0-19779 GCA_038318015.1 Chloroflexota bacterium
GAGCCACTGAAGGTGTTCTGGTTGGCGAGTACCTGAAGTCGGTTATCACCAACAAGGCGCTTCCCCCAGACCTTGCAGCCGACATGCAGGGCAGCCGCTTCTTCGGTCAGTACAGCCCTGGCGCGGCCGGCTGGACGGCCCGCCCCGCCGAGTTGCCGGGCACTGACATGACGAACGCTTTTGAGCCTGGCTCTGGCTCGGTTACACCGCCGCCGCCATCCGGCCCGACAGCAACCCCGATCCCGGGCACCCCAACCCCGACCCCGACCCCGTCCGCAAGCGCTGGTGCCCCGACCGTCACGATTCAGATTGACGACGATCTGATCGATCCGGGCCAGTCGGTCAGCATCACCGTGATCGCGCGGTCCACCACGCCAATCGACTGGATTGAGTGGGACGGCATCGCAAGCGAGAACAACAACGAGAACGACAATGACGCCTCGACCGACGTGCAACTGGCGCGCCAGCGCTTCGACTGCGACGACCGGACCGAGTGCGCCAACGTCTGGACCATCTCGCCGACTGTCGCCGGGCGTTACACCCTGCGTGCTCGTGCTGAGGGCACCGACGACATCCGCTCTGAGTGGGTGACGACGACCCTGCGTGTCCGCGAGAGCAATGCAACTTCGACGCCGACTACTGGTGCCGCAACGGCGACGCCGACCACGGCCGCCGCCACCGCAACCACGGCACCCGCCACCCCGTCCGGGTCGCCCACGCCGTAATCTGACGGGTTGACGCTGCCGGGTGGGCAGCGCCAGCTCCACGCGATAGGCCAGGACGCCCCCGGTTCCACCTGGAACCGGGGGCGTCCTGTCGTGTCCTCGACGACGCGCCGACCACGCCACCGGGAAGATGACAGAACCGCCGCACGCTCTCGGCAGTTTCTAGCAGTAGACACACCCGCGCACTCCACTGACGGACCGGGCGCTGTACGCTCGCGCCACGGTCACGGTACTGCGCTCGAACCTGCTGGGAGCAAGACCATGAAACGTCTCGTGCTACTCTGCGGATTTCTACTCGTCGGCATAGTCTCGGCCCTTGCCCCACCGGAGTATGAAGCTGACGCGCAGAGTTCTTGTTTTTCGGCGACCGGTTTCTGCGTCACCAATCCCGCCTTTGCCGAGTACTTCCAACTGCGCGGCGGCGTGCGTATCCTCGGCTATCCCGTATCTCGATCATTCACCCTGGACGGATTCGAGGTGCAATTCTTTCAGCGGGTCGTCCTGCAACTGCAGGGTAGCACGGTGCAACGCCTGAACGTCCTCGACCCGAACATCATGCCGATGACCCGTGCAAATCAATCCGTGTTTCCGCAGACGGATGCGACACTTGCAGCCAGTGCCCCACAGGTCGGCTCATCCGACTATCCGCGCCAGGTGATCGAGTTCGTGCGCCGCGTCGCCCCAGACGCCTGGAACGGCCAGCAAGTTGGCTACTTCACCCTGTTCAACAGCACCGTGCCAACCGCCATCGCGTTCCCAGGCGTCAGTCCAAACCCCGATCTGGTAACGCTGCTGAACCTTGAAATTTGGGGCTTGCCGACATCCAACCCCGCGCCAGATCCTGGCAACGGCGGCTTCGTCTACCAGCGGTTCCAGCGCGGCATCATGCACTACCGCGCCGCAGTGCCCGTCACTGAAGGCATTCTGGTGGGCGAGTACTTGAAGGCCGTGATGACCGGACGCGCCCTGCCGCCGGACCTTGCCGAGGACATGCAGCGCAGCCGCTACCTGGGGCAGTACCGCCCTGGTGCAGACGGCTGGCTGGCGCGGCCGGCTGATCTGCCAAACTCCAACCTGACCTCCGCTTTCGAGCCCGGCACCGGCCCCGTCGAGCAGCCCAATCTTCCGCCCACCGCGACGCCATCGGCAACACCGGTGCCAGAGGCAGTCGGGCCGGAGGTGACAGTGCAGCTTGAAGACGCGGTGATCGACTCAGGGCAGCGCGTCAGCGTCACAGTGATCGGCCGAGACACGGAACGGCTCTACCTACTGGAACTGTATCCCGTGCTCGGCAGCGACAGCCCCGACGCGGAACACAGTCCATCGACTGACCCGGAGCTCGCGGCACGCACATTCCGCTGCGACAGTCGCCTGTCCTGCGCCACCGTCTGGAGCATCGCGCCGACCACAGGCGGACGGTACACCCTCTGGGCACGCGGCCAGCGAGACTCGGGGACGTACTCGGCCTGGATTCGCGCCGATCTGCGCGTCCGAGAGGCCAACACCCCGACGTCCACGCCGACGCCGACCATGACACCACTACCCGAGACGGCCACCCCCACGGCAACGGCGACTGCCACCATCACGCCTGGGACTGCCACAGCTACCCCAACCACGACCACGACGCCGGCCGCCAGCGAGGCGCTATCCGTTGGTACGGCGACGCCGCCCCCAACCGCGACACCATGACCCTGCCCGCCCGACCGGCCTTCGCCCGCAGACTTCCGGCGAGGAGCCGCTAAGCGGTCGGAGCGAGAAGAGGAACAGAACGAGGATTTCGTCAAACTGCCGTCCTGGCTGCTTGACGAAAGGACGGAAATGTGCGTCAATGCGGCCGGACACGCGCGTAACGTTCAGGTTTCGTCGGCATCGTGGTTCTGCCGACTAGCCATCAGAACCGGCAGGCAACTCGACAGTTTCTACTACGGATGCGAGCGCAAGGATGAGGGCACCGATGCGGGGGCTATCACGGCGGGCGACTCGCAGCGCATGGAGGTCGACAGCATTCTTATGAAGCGAATAGCCGTCCTCATCGGGTTTCTTATGGTCGTGCTGGTGTCCGCTGTTGTCCCGCCGGGTCGAGTGACAGAGGCTCAGGCAAACTGCTTCCAGGAGACCGGGTTCTGTATCACGAACCCGGCATTCGCGGAGTACTTCCGCGTTCGTGGCGGCGTGCGGATCCTCGGCTACCCTGTCTCGCGATCGTTCACCCTCGAAGGCTTCGAGGTCCAGTTCTTCCAGCGTGTCGTGCTGCAGCAGCAGGGCAACAATGTCCAGCGGCTTAATCTGCTGGACCCGAACGTCATGCCGATGACGCGCGTGAATCAGTCCGTCTTCCCGGGGCCAGATGGACAGATTGCGGCCCAGGCTCCGCAGACATCATCACCGAGCTATGCGAACGATGTCGTTGAATTTATCCGTCGGGTGTCACCAAACACATTCAACGGTCAGCCCGTTCGCTATTTCGACACATTCAACGGCACGGTTCCCGTGGAGATCGCCTTCGCAGGTACCACCCCGAATCCGGGACTGCTGACGCTGCTGAACCTTGAGATCTGGGGCTTGCCGACCTCGAACCCGGCCCCAGACCCCAGCAACGGCGGCTTCATTTACCAGCGGTTCCAGCGCGGCATCATGCATTTCCGCGCTGAGGGTCCGGTGACAGAAGGCATCCTGGTGGCAGACTATTTCAAGTCCGTCATCACTGGAAAGAACCTGCCCCCGGACCTTGCCGCCGACATGCAGGGCAGCCGCTACTTCAACCAGTACAACCCCAGTGTCGTGAACTGGCTGGCCCGCGCCGGCGAGCTGCCGAACACCAACCTGACCGGCGCGTTTGAGCCGGGCACCGGTGCCGTCTCGCCTGGCACTGGTCAGCCAGGGCCGTCGCAGCCCGCCAATCCAACCGCCACGCAGATTCCGTCTGCGTCGTCCACGCCGACCCCAACGTCCGGCCCGATCACGACGGTCGAACTGCAAATCGACGACGATCTAATCGACCCCGGTCAGAAGGTCCGCGTCACGGTGATTGCACGCAGCAGCTCGGGCCTGGAATGGATCGAATGGTCTGGCGACGAGACCGGCGAAGCAACCCTTGACGACAACCACCGCTTCGACGGCTGCGACCAGCGCACCGAATGTGCCTCCGTCTGGGAAGTGACGCCAGTCAAGGACGGCGACCACATTCTGCGAGCGCGTGCTCGTGACAAGACCGGCTTCCGCACCGAGTGGACGACGACTAAGCTGAAGATCCGCAAGGGTCCGACGCCGACCCCGTCCGCCCCGACGCCGACCCCTGGCCCGGGCACCCCGACCGTCACCCCGACGGCTACCTCCAGCATCCCGTCCGTCACCATCCAGCTGAGCGATGGCAGCATCAACCTGGGCGGAGAGGTCGAGATTACCGTCATCGGTAAGAGCGATTCCGGCCTGGACTGGATTCAATGGGAAGGCGACGGCACCGATGATCCGGAGCTTGATTCGCACCGGTTCGATTGCGACAACCGCAAGGACTGCGCCCGCACCTGGACGATCAAGCCCACCAAGAAGGGCTCAGTTGACATCAATGCCGACGCGAAGGATCGCAACGGCAACCGTGCCACGACACAGCGGCAGGAACTCCGAGTCCGCTAGAGAACGTTCATGCGCTCGACAGAAGCTGTCCTGACGCACCAACCTAAACTGACGCGACGAGGCCCTCACCGGCCCCGTCGCGTCTCGGTCTACGCCTCAGCTCGGGCCGCACCAACGACCGGGGCTACACCCGCGCGCCAGCGACGGAGCGGTGGCACGGGCCTTGCACCCTCGTGCCACTGCCCGGACGCCGTGTGACACGAAATCCCGGGCCACTAGCGGCGAAGAGTCGCTACACTTCAGTAGGCAACAGTTACACGACTTGAGGAGGACGGTATGTTCGGCTTCATTCTGGGTGCAGTGGCAGGCGTGGCCGGCTTCTGGGCCTATCAGCGATACGTTGTAGGCACCGATGACGACGCATTTGCCGACTTCGAGACCAGCTCGATTGACCGGCCGACCCCGAGCGAAGTGCACGGCCGGCCGGCTGAAACGGCTCCGGGCTACAGCGACCCGACCCAGTCTCCAACCGCCTGATCGGCCCATCAACGTCAACACGGTAGCACCGGATGTACGGCGGAGTGGTCTACGAGGCCGCCCCGCTCGTACAACCATCAACTCTGGCCCAACCCGTATCGTGGGCCAGAGGTTGCCATCGGCAAGGCACCGCTGATGCCGGCACTCGCCGCCAGTGACCTTGCCACGCCATCCTGTCTCATTCGGTCGGATGCTGCCACAGTCTATCGGCTGCTGGCCGAAGTGGAACTCTGGCCGGCCGTGTTTCCGCACATTGCGTCGGCGCGGGTGCTGCGCCGCCTGGGCAGCCGCCGAATCGTCAGCGTGCGGGCCGTATGGCGCGGCGTACCTGTCGGTTGGCGTGCGCTGCAGGTTCGTGATGATGCCGCCCGAACGATCACGTTCACGCACGTCAATGCGCTGTCGCGAGGGTCGGGCGTCACCTGGACCCTCACTCCTGAAGGCAAGGGCGTACGGGTGACCGTGAGCCAGCACGTCAGGTTGCACGTGCCCGTGGTCGGTCGCTGGCTCGCTGAGCACCTGCTTCTGCGCCACATTGGCCCAGAGATGGCCTGCGTGATGCTGGCGCGGCTGAAAGAGGTTGCGGAGGGCGGATCACTGGCCGGTCCGACCTAACCGGCCAGTCACTCGCGTCTTCGCAGATCAGGCGCGGGGCAACGGCACCTGCGCCACCTCGAACGAACGGCGCGGCAGATCGCGGATGCGCTGGAGCAGTCCCAGGCGACTGGCCCGCAGCGCGGGGTCGTCAGCCATCACCAGCACGTCCGTGAAGAAGCGGTCGATGGGGTCGGCCAGCGGCAGGGTCGCCGCCACCAACCCGTCAACGTCGTCAGGGCGCAGCGCCGCCACTCGTGCGGCAGCGGCCTCGTATGCGTCCAGCAGTGCCCGGTCGGCCGGGTCGGTCAGGACGGCGCTATCGAGCAGCAGGGCACCGTCACGCGGGGCGATTCGGTCCGCCCGCTTGACGCCGGCCATCAGGCGTTGGAAGTCTGCCGACGACAGGGCTGTCTCCAGTTTCGCCGCCGTCGCAGCCACCAGGCCCGGCTGGTCTGCCTGGATCGCCAGCACCGCCTCAACGACTTCCTTCATCCTGCCCTGCTCGACCAGCCAGATGCGGAGCCGCTGCACCAGAAACGTGGTCAGGGCTGCGTGGCGCTCGTCGGTCAGCGGGATGGGCACGAGCGCCGCCGCCAGATCAATAAGTTGGGTCAGCGAGACGGTACTGCCATGCTCGACCAGGATCAGCAGCAACCCCAGCGCCGAGCGGCGCAGGCCGTACGGATCAGACGATCCCGTCGGCTCCAGACCGGCCGCGAACGCTGCGACCAGCGTGTCCAGACGATCGGTCACGGAGAGGGCGGTGCCAGTGGTGGTGGCCGGCAGCGCGTCGCCCGCGAAGCGCGGTAGATAGTGCTCCGCGATGGCCGATGCAACGGCCGGGTCTTCGCCGGCCGCCGTCGCGTAGGCACGGCCCATCGCACCCTGGAGTTCGGTCAGTTCCCGCACGAGGCCGGTCGCCAGATCGGCCTTCGACAGCCGCGCCGCCCGGATCAGGAGGGCGGGATCGGCGTCCAGACCCAGCACGTCCGCGACGGCCGGGGCCAGAACTTCCAGCCGTGCCGTCTTGTCTTGCAGCGAGCCGAGCCGCTCCAGGAACGTCAACTGCGCGAGGGCTGGCACGAAGTCGGCCAGCGGCTTCTGGAGATCCTGGCGGTAGAAGAAAAGCGCGTCAGCAAAGCGGGCGCGCAACACCTCTTCGTTGCCGTGGACAATGAGGTCGTGCCGTTCGCGCCGGCCGTTCGCCACGGCCACGAACTTCGGCAGCAGCGTGCCGTCCGCGCTATACAGCGGGAAATACCGCTGGTGCTTCTTCATGACCGTCACCAGAGCCTCGGGCGGGGCGGCCAGCGCAGCCGGGTCGAAGCTGCCCAGCAGCGGCGTCGGCCACTCCACGAGGTTCGCCACTTCTTCTATCAGGTCGTGATCGTCGTCCAGGCGGCCACCGGCTGCTTCCGCGAGCGCGCGGCTCTCGTCGAGGATGCGCCGTCGTCGCTCGTCCACCGACAGCACGACGCCGATATCGTCCATGATGCCAGGGTACGCTGCTGCTGACGCCACCGCGATATCGCGCGGCTCGGCACCGCGCGGCGTGCGCGTGATCGTCCCGGACGACACGCCGCTCACGGTCGCCGGGACGTGTTCGCTGCCCCAAAGAGCCAGCAGCCAGCGGATCGGGCGCGAGAACGTAATCTCTGGCGTCTCCCAGTACATTGAGCGGCCGAAGCGCAGGCCGTGAACGAGCCGCGCAATGCACTCGCCAAGCAGGTCCAGGACAGGCCGAGACTCAACGCGCTTGCGGGCCATGACGTAGCTGCGCCCAGCGCTCTCCTCGACCGTCAACTGATCGACAGTGAGGCCGTGCGTCCGCGCAAAGCCCTCGGCGGCACGCGTCGGCTTGCCCTCCTTGTCGAAGGCCGCCGTGGCCGGTGGCCCCTTGACGGTTTCGTCGCGCACGGTGTCGCGGACGCCGACGTTTGCGAACGACAGCACGATTCGCCGGGGCGTCGCCTGCACCAGAATGTCGTCAAACGCTAGGCCGGCGTTGGCCAGGACGGCCGGCGCACGCTCGCGTAGCTGGCTGATGGCCGTCGTCACGTCGTCGGCCGGCAGTTCCTCGACGCCCACCTCGACCAGCAAGTCGGCGCGGCGGGCGGGATCGAGCGACGTGTCAGAAACGGATGCAACCAGCGGCGCGACCGTCGAAACATCGGCCGGTGGGGCGCTGTTCAGCAGCGGGAAGCCGAGCCGCTCGCGCTGAGCCACGTACGCTGTTGCCGCCGTGCGCGAGAGGCCGCGCATGCGCCCGAGGTACGCCGCTCGCTGGGTCACACCGACGGCACCACGCGCATCCAGCAGGTTGAAGACGTGCGAACACTTCAGGACGAGATCAAGGCCCGGCCCCACCATGTCGGCGTCGAGCGTCCGGCGCGCCTCGCCCTCGTAGAGGTCGAACAGGGTGTGCAGGGTCTGGATGTCGGCCAACTCGAAGTTGTACGTGCAGTGCTCGATCTCGGGCTGACGATAGATGTCGCCGTAGGTGATGCGGTCGTTCCACCGAATTTGCGTCATCGCCTGCACGTCTTGCAGGTACATGGCGATGCGCTCCAGGCCGTACGTGATTTCAACAGCCGGGGGATTCAGGTCGAACCCGCCGCTCTGCTGGAAGTACGTGAACTGGGTGATCTCCAGGCCGTCAAGCCAGACTTCCCAGCCAAGCCCCCACGACCCGAGCGACGGCGACTCCCAGTTGTCTTCGACAAACCGGATGTCGTGATCGCGGTCGCTGACGCCGAGCGCCGCGAGACTCTGAAGATACAGCCCCGGCGGATCGGCCGGACCGGGCTTCAGGATCACCTGATACTGAAAGTAGTGCTGGAAGCGGTTTGGGTTCTCTGCGTAGCGGCCGTCGGCGGGGCGGCGCGACGACTGTGGGTACGCCACGGACCACGGCTCTGGCCCAAGCACGCGCAGAAACGTTGACGGAGCCGCAGTGCCAGCGCCGACCTCGGTGTCGTACGGCTGCATTACCAGGCAGCCCTGGGCGGCCCAGAACGCATCGAGTCGCATGATGATCTCTTGGAACGTAAGCGCGGTCATCCTGCCTCCGACAGATGCAGGAGTTATAACCCCAGAGAAGTCGCGCACGAGCAGCCGCCCAACGCGCCTTTCATCCCTGCTTGCGCCACGGTCGCACTACCCTCGTGCCCCCTGGAGGCTCCCCTGCGCCGCCTCTTTCCGCTCGATCATGTCCCAGAGACGGACCCACAATCGGCATACGGCAATCTCGCGCTGCCGGACCCTGTCGGGGACCGGCCGTACGTCATCATGAACATGGTGTCCACGGTGGACGGCAAGTCGGCGCTGGGGCAGACTGCGGCGGGCATCGGGAGTAAGACGGACTGGGCGATGATGCGCCAGATTCGGGCGGCTGTCGATGCGATTATGTTCGGGGCCGGCACGCTGCGCGCCGAACTGGTGGACCCGCGCGTTGACGAGTCCGGTGTACAGGCCCGCATTGCACGCGGGCAGCCCGCCCAGCCGGTGGCCGTGGCCGTCAGCACCTCGCTTGACCTGGAGCCCACGCACCGCTTCCTGGTCAACGGCAGCAGCCGCACTGTCATCCTGACGAGTTCCAATGCGCCAGCCGACCGCCGCGCACGCCTCGGGCGGTACGCGAACATCATGCCGTGTGGCGAACGTGCCGTTGATCTGGTAGCGGGGCTGCGCCGCCTGCGGTACGCGTACGGCGTGCGCTGGCTGCTCTCCGAGGGCGGCCCGACTCTGAATCAGGCGCTCCTTGATGTCGGCCTGATCGACGAGGTGTTCTGGACCATTGCACCGAAGCTGGCCGGTGGGCGTGGACGCAACCTGATCGACGGCCAGTTGCCGACCGAGCGGATCAGGGCACGCCTGGAGCTGCGTTCGCTCCTGGAGCAGGACGGAGAACTGTTCGCGCGCTACCGGCTGTTACGTCACCCTGACGGCACATACCTGGTGTAAACCGACAAATCTGCCGTCAAACTGGCATCCCAGAGCAGCGTGGGCACGGACCGTGCATTAGAAGGCGGCAGGAGCGTTCAACCAGAGTATCAGCAGGCAGATGCGCCGCTCGGCCCCGTGCCCCGAGGACATCGCCGACTCTATCCGCACGGAAGGATGGCCGCCATGGGAGCCTACGACACCTCGTTGCAGATGTTTGTGCAGACGCCGCGACCAGTTGACATGAGCCGCCTGTCGTTCCTGCGGTGGCTTGCGGAAAACGGACGGCTTGAACATCAGATCGCAGGACCGTCAACCGGGTCGTTGGTGGCAATCCCGGACGCCACGGTCCCCCCGTCAGACCCAGCCCCAGCCTATACCAGCAAGGCGTAACGCATCCCGCCTTCACCACACGGAACAACCATTCATGGCCGCCGCGCTCCTAGAGTGCGGCGGCCATTTCGCTGCTGCGCGAACTCTCACGGCCCGGCGGCAGCACGTTGAAGTAGCTGGCCTGCGGATGATGGATGACCAGTGCCACGGTGCTATGCTCGGGGTCTAGCTGGTCGCCCTCGGTCAGCTTCAGGCCCAGGCGCTCTGCCCCCAGGATCTTGAGGATCGCGCGTTGCTGCGCCAAGTCAGGGCAGGCACCGTAGCCCCAGCTATAGCGCCGGCCGCGGTCGTCCCCGATGCCCAGGTCAGCCCGGATGCGCTTGTTCATCACATCTGCCAGAGCCTCGGCTGTCGATGAGGCCAGGCCGCGAATGTAGAGGCCACGGCTGTACTCGCCGTCCTTCTCAAGCTGCTCGTACAGCGGTTCGACCTGGGTGCCGACGGTCACAGCCTGGAAGGCAATCAGGTCTGGCCGCCCGCCTACTGGCTGGAAGTAGTCAGCAAGGCACAGTTTCTCGCCGCCCGGCTGGCGCGGAAACGGCAGCCGGACGAGCTCATCCTCGTGCTTCGGGTCAGACGGGTCCAACACCACCAACTCGTGACCATCAGCCACGGCCGGGAAGAAGCCGTACACCGCCAGCCCGCGCAGCCAGCCGTCGCGCACCGCTTCGGCCTTCAACTCTTCGAGCAGCGGGATGAACTCCGCGTCCAGCAATCGCTGACGCTCGCCCTCAGCGATCTTGCGGACGCCCCAGTGCAGGCGGAAGAGCGTGTTCAGGTCCAGACTCGGCCACGCTTCTTCGAGCGGGATCTCGATCTGGCGCGCGCCCAGGAAAGCCGGACGGGGCGGCGTTACCGGCACGATCTTCGAGCGCCCCTCGACGGCGGCCGCTACGGCCTGCGGCGCAGCCCGGCCTGCGTGAGCCAGCGCGCCCTTCTGAGCCTGCTCGGTCAAGATGCGGCGGCGCTCCGGATCACTGAGCTGATCCATCACGTCCAGTCCCTCAAAGGCGTCCTTGCAGTAGTGGACCCCGCCTTCGTAGGCCGTGCCGTCAGCCAGGAGGCCGGCCCGCCGCCCGAATGCCCGGTTGATGGCTGCACCGCCAATCAGGACCGGCACATTTACGCCCCGCGCGCTCAACTCCTGCACGCATATCGGCATCTGCCGCGATGTGCTCACCAGCAGCGCCGACAGGCCGATAGCGTCGGCATCGACCTCAATCGCCTTCTCGATGATCGTGGCGACGGGCACCTGCTTGCCCAGGTCGAAGACGGTGTAGCCGTTGTTCGAGAGGATCGTGTTCACTAGCGACTTGCCGATGTCATGCACGTCGCCGTAGACCGTCGCCAACACGACCTTGCCCTTCGTGTAGCCCTCTTTCTTTTCGAGGAACTGCTCAAGGTGCTTGACGGCCCGCTTCATCACCTCGGCCGACTGGAGGACGAACGGCAGGATCAACTCGCCCGCGCCGAACTTGTCGCCCACATCCTTCATGGCCGGCAGCAGGATGTCGTTCAGCACCGTCACGGCGTCGCGCGTCAGCAACGCCTCGTCGATCTGCTCTTCGATGCCGTCGCGCTTGCGGAACAGGATGCGATTGTGAATCCGCTGCTCAACCGGCAGGTCGGCGTCGGCGTCGGTGCCGCCGGTGCCAGAATCGACGGTGACGCCCTCATAGCGCGCGATGAAGCGCGGCAGCGCATCTGGTCGGCGGTAGTAGATCAGGTCTTCGGCCAGTTCACGGGCGTCCATCGGGATCTCGGCGTATGGTGTGATGTGCACCGGGTTGACGATGGCCGCGTCCAATCCAGCCTCGACGCAGTGGTGCAAGAAGACCGAATTGAGGACCGCCCGCGCTACCTGCGACACGCCGAACGATACGTTGGAGACGCCCAACGAGGTCAGGACACCCGGCAGCTCAGCTTTGACGCGCTTGATGCCCGCGATAGTCTCGGCGGCGTCGTAGACGAGGTCTTCCTGGCCGGTTGTCACCGGGAACGTCAGCACGTCGAAGATCAGGTCTTCGGAGCGCAGGCCGTGATCCTCGACAGCGATCTGGTGGATGCGCTTCGCGATTTCGACCTTGCGGTCAGCCGTGTGCGCCATCCCGATCTCGTCGATGGTCAGGGCCACAACCGCCGCGCCGTGTTCCTTCGCCAGACCGAGCACCAGATCGGCCTTCTCGCGGCCGGCTTCCAGGTTAATCGAATTGACGATCGAGCGGCCGGGGTTAGCCTCCAGGGCGGCCTTCACCACGTCCGGCTCGGTCGTGTCCAGCATCAGCGGCGCATCGACGCCCGCCCGCAGCCGCTTGACGACCTCGACCATCTGGTGCGCTTCGTCGCCGCGCTCGGTCAGGGCCACGCAGACATCAAGAACGTGCGCGCCGCCTTCAACTTGCTCACGCGCCACATCCAGGATGCTGTCGTAGTCGTCGGCCAGCAAGAGGCGCTTGACCTTGCGGCTGCCCTGGCTGTTGACGCGTTCGCCGACCAGGAGCGGCGGCGGTTGCTGCTGGAGATCCTGGGCGCGCATCGCACTGGCGACGCGCCCGACGAACGGCGCGACGAACTGCCGACGGCGCGGCGCGTCGATGGCTCGGCGCACGGCGGCGATGTGCTCGGGCGTACTGCCGCAGCAACCGCCGACCGCCGCGACGCCATTCTCGTACACAAACTGCCGCAACTGTTCGGCCATCGGCTCCGGTTCGAGCGGGTAGATCGCTTTGCCCTCGGCGTTGATCGGGATGCCGGCGTTCGGGATCACCGTCAGCGGCACGTTCGCGAGTTCGGACATGGTGCGGACCGGCACGCGCATGTAGTCCGGCCCGGTCGAGCAGTTCAGGCCGATCACGTCCGCGCCGGCGTGCTCAAGGATCACCAGCGCCGCCGCGACATCGGTGCCAAGCAACATGCGGCCGGACGTGTCCAGCGAAATCTGGGCCTGGATCGGCACCCGGCGCATCCCCGCCGCGAACGCCCGCCTGATGCCGGCGATGGCCGCCCGCACTTCGAGGATGTCCTGCGCCGTCTCGATCAGCAGCACATCCACACCGCCATCGACCAGAGCGCGGCTCTGCTCCATGAAGATCGTGACCATCTGCTCAAACGTGATGTTCGAGAGTGTCGGATCAGTCGTGGACGGCAGGAAGCCGGTCGGACCGATGGAGCCGGCCACGAAGCAGTCGCGCCCGCGCTTCGCCGCCTCGCGGTCGGCGGCCTCACGGGCCAGTGCCGCCGCCAGCCGGTTGATCTCGTGGGTCTGCTCGCCAAGCCCGTACTCTTCGAGCTTGAGGCGGCTCCCCCCGAAGGTGTCCGTCTCCACAACATCCGCGCCGACATCGAAGAAGGAGCGGTGTACATCGGAGACGACATCGGGGCGCGACAACACCAGCGCCTCGTTGCAGCCTTCCAGCGTCCGGCCGCCGAAATCCTCGGCCGTCAGGTTCCGAGCCTGCACACTGGTGCCGGTCGCTCCGTCGTAGATCAGGACGCGCTCGCGTAGGGCTGCCAGGTAGTCTCGGGTCACTGTGCCGATCCATCGAGGGGATACCGTATTGTCGCGTTTCCCCACAGGCCCACGCCAGCGACCGGGCTGCTACCATCCCGCGACCAGAACACTACCACCGGTCGATGTGCTGGTCTCCATCCGACGGCATCTCAGGCAGCAGGGGTTCCCCATGAGTAGCTACGCCATCGACGCGGGCGAACGCGCCGGGCACACACTGGTCATCCTCCGTGACAATGCCGCTGGCTCGTCCGCTACGCTGGTGCCGTCGCTAGGCTTCGCCTGCATCGGATTGCGCGTTTCGACCGCTGACGGCGACTGGCCGGTCCTGGCCGAGCCGCCAGACGACGCGGCGCTGTTGACCCGCACCAGCCGCTACGGCGTCCCGATCATGTACCCGTACCCGAACCGCATCCGTGACGGCGTATTCACGTTCGGTGGCCGCAAGTACCACATGCCCATCGCCGGGCGCGGCCCCCACGCCATCCACGGCGTCACCCGTGAGCGCATCTGGACCGTCGATGCGTCCGACGTGGACGACGACGGCGCGTTCTGTCGAGCAAGCGTAAAAACCGGCGACACGCCCGACGACATCTGGCCGTTCCCGTCGCAAATCACCTTCGAGTACCGACTGAAGGGGGCGTCGCTGCGAATGCGCGCCGAGGCCGTGAACCTGGGCACCACGCCGATGCCGATGGGCTTCGGCATTCACCCGTGGTTCGACGTGCCGTTCGGGCCGGGCGGCGGCAGCCGGCAGACGATGGAGGTCCGGGCGGCGGCCGACAGCTTCTGGCAACTTGACGACACACTCTGCACGACCGGCACGGTCCTGCCGGCCGCTGAAGGCTTCGACACCCGCGCATGGCGCGCCATCGGCGACACTTTCATTGACGACGTGTACACCGGGCTGGCGCTCGATGACGGCTGGTTCACCGCCGAGTTCCGCGACCCGTTCAGCGGCCGGAGCATCGCCGTCCGCTCAGACAGCCAGTTCCGCGAGCACGTCATCTTCGCGCCGCTGCACGCCCCGGTGGTCTGCCTGGAGCCGTACACCTGCGCCACCGACGCCTTCAATCTGGCCGCGCGCGGCATCGACTCCGGCATGGTTGTGCTGGAACCGGGGCACCAGTGGTCCGGCGACATGGTTATCGACGCGCACATCTGACGACAGCCATCAGTCTTCGACACACGCTGAGAGCCGCCCAGACCGACTAGTCCGAGCGGCTCTCGTTCGCGTGATCTGCAGGGACTTGCTTGAAGTTGAGCGTCGCCCTATCTGGACATCCCAAACGGGCGAGTCGAACTCTCCCCATGTCATCCCGACCGAGGTGAGCGACAGCGGTAGGGTAGGAGACTGGCGCGGTGGCGGTGCGCTTCAGCGCGTGTCCCTTCCGGGCGCTTGCTGTCCCGAAGCGGCCTTGCCCCGTTTCCAGCCTCCCCCCTCAAAACCGTGCATGCGGTTTTCCCGCACACGGCTTGCCCCCGAGCAGTCGGCTCCGAGCATTCCGCCGCGCCACCGGCGTTGGCTCGGTGCCCAAGTCGCCGTCCCTCCGAGACGTGGTTGATGCGGGTGGATAGCCTCGCGGCAATCCCGCTTGCCTCGTCGCTGGGCGACACACTCGGCTGGAGGCCCTTCGCTCCGGGCGGTTCTGTTGTCCGCTCCATCACCACTACTATGGCCTCCTCCGACTCCCGCTCCGCTCTCCCTCGTTTCGCCGCTCATCACGACTTATCGAGGTCGTCGCTCCCAGCACACCTCCCGTGTGGCTCCACGGGTCTTCACGCCTGGGGCGGAGACGGGTCTCTCCTGTTCCCACATCGGCTCTCGCACCATTCCGCTCCCTCTACGCCGCAGGGTTCTTTGGGGCTGCGTTTCCAAGCTCTTCACCCCTTCCGTGGCCTTCGCCCCTTCGCTCCGGGCTCGGCTCCCTGTTGGTCCCGCTCTCACGGGTCCTCCTGTCGACGCGGCAGGCTTCGCTTGATGCTACGGACTGGTGCGTTGCACCCTCCGACGATTGCTCGGCGAGGGCTTGACCCCGCGCTTCAACGCCCAGATCTCTCCGAACGCTGGCGGGCTGCTACTCAGGTGGCTTGGCCGCTCCTGGACCGGACTTGCACCGGCTAGTCGATGTGAACTTTCAGGACGCACAGCAAAGTGGAGGGACCTCGGCAGCAGATATCCCAGACTTGAGATCCCTCGATTGCGCTCGCAAGCTCGCTTCACTCGGGATGACACAAGAAGATGGCGCTCATTCTTCTGCATGTCGTTGTCAGTTCCACTGTGGTTTTGGTTCAGGCAAGCAGGCCTGACCCCAACTGTCGAATGGAAGCGAAGAGCCGCGCGGACCGATTAGTCCGAGCGGCTCTCGTTCTCATGGCGCAGGCGCGATTCAGTGCTTGCCGTTGGTCTCCAGCGCGGCAATGCCGGCCAGAATGTCCATCGGCAGGATCGGCACCGAGGTCGGCCGGATGCCAACCGCGTCGGCGATGGCGTTGGCGATGGCCGGCATGCACGGTATCAGCGGCGGCTCACCGACGCCCTTCGCCCCGAACGGACCCCAGTCTGACGCCACCTCGACCTGAATCGCCTGGATGGTCGGGGCGTGGCCGGCCGATGGGATGGCGTAGTCGAGGAAGCTCTGGGTCGTGATCTGCCCAGTCTCGTCGTAATCCATCTTCTCGTACAGCGCCTGCCCGATGCCCTGCACGACGCCGCCGACGATCTGGCCGTCAACCTCGGCCGGGTTGATCGCAAAGCCGACATCCTGCACGGCGATGTAGTCGAGAATCTTCACCTTGCCGGTCTCGGTGTCCACGGCGACGCGCGTGGTGTGCGCCGCGAACGCCGGCGACTGGTTCGCCTGCGCCGACGAGCCACGGCCGTAGACCGGCTCCTGCTTGGCCCCCGGTCCCATGCTCAGTGCACCAATCTTGTCGAGCGTGGTCTGCTTCCCAGGCACGCCCTTGACGCGCACTACGCCTTCAACGATCTCCAGGTCGTCTACGCCAGTCTCCAGCATGCCTGCCGCGATCTGGAGTGCCTGCTGCTTGGCGTCCTCGGCCGCCCGCTGGACCGCCAGCCCGACCGTGTAGAGCGTCTTCGAGCCGCCAGCGCCACCAGCGTACGGCGCGTTCGACGAGTCGCCACGCACGATGTTGACCTGGGCAGGCGTCAGGCCGAACGTCTCGGCCGCGATCTGCTTGAAGCTGGTGTCGGTGCCGCTCAGGTCGACGGACCCAAGCACAATGCTGACCGTGCCGTCCGCATCCAGGCGGCAGATTGCGGTCGATGGCTCCAGGCCGCCGGGCCAGCCGCCGAGCGCCACGCCGACTCCCTCGCGAATGGTGCCATGATCCTGCTTCTTGGCGACCAGCGCGCGGTAGTGCCCCTCAAGCTCGGTCATGCACTGCGCCAGGCCAATCTTCGGCCAGGGCACATTGTTCGGCCGCAGTGTGCCTTCGGTCGCGCCGTTCTTCTGCCGCAACTCGAACGGGTCCATGCCAAGCTTCTCAGCCAGCATATCAACCGTGGATTCGCTGGCGAATGCGGCCTGCACCGCGCCCGGACCGCGATAGGCACCGGCCGGGGTCTTGTTCGTCAGCACTTCGTAGCCACGAATGTCGATGGCCTCGTAGTTGTACGACGCCCCCAGCAGCAACGACCCAATCGACAGCGGCGACCCAGCATAGGCACCGGTATCGAAGATCACCTTCGCCTGCATGGCCGTAATGGTACCGTCCTTCTTGGCACCTAGCTTCACTTCCCAGACGGACGGCGGGGCCGGGTTCGCGGCAAGGAAATCGTCCATGCGGGTGTACTCAAGGAGGACGTTGCGGCCCGTCTTGACGGCCACCGCTGCGGCCAACGCCTCGATCAGCATGAACTTGCCGCCGAAGCCGCCGCCAATCGTCATCGAGACGACCTTGACCTTGCTGTTCGGCAGGCCCAGCGCCGCGCAAATCTCGTTGCGGGTGTAGAAGATCGCCTGCGTGCTGGTGTAGACCGTCAATTCGCCCAGCGCGTCGATGGTCACGGCGGCGACCTGTGGCTCCATGTACGCCTGGTGGACCATTGGCGTGCGGTACGTGTTCTGAACCACCACGTCCGAAGCTGCCAGTACCGCGTCGATGTCGCCACGGGTGAAGTGGAGGTTTGAGGAGACGTTGGCCGGCAACTCCTCATGCTCCTCAGTCTCTCCGCTGGCACCGCCGCCGTGCATGGCGGCCTCGGCGCTGGCCTCGACCGGCTTCTCGCCGCGCGCCCGCGGGGAGCCTGGCTCCAATGACAGCAGGAGGTCAACCGCCGCATCCTGTGGGTCGTAGTCCACGTCAACCAGTCCGACCGCATCTTCGGCAGCCGCGCCGGTCTCCGCAACCACGCACACGACGGGGTGACCGTGGTACAGCGCCCGGTCGCGTGCCATGAAGTCCCGCTTCCGCGAACCGGAATCCGGCTCGACGAACGGCAGGTCGGACGCGCGGTAGACACCGATCACGCCCGGCACCTTCTCCGCTTCGGACGTGTCGATGCTCACGATGCGTGCGTTGGCGTATGGACTGAGCACCAGCCGCACGTGAAGAAGCGCGGCGATCTTCAAGTCACTGGTGAACTGCGCCTGACCGGTGACCTTCTCTTCGCCATCAACTCGTGGCAACGACTTCCCGACAACGGCGTACTCTGGCATCCAGTGACTCCTGTCTATTCGTCGGATGGGGCGCACGCACGCGGGCACCGCGCCCATCCGTCAGCGATACACGACAACAATACGATGATAGCCCCGCGACCCGCCTGGGACCATGTACCACGCGGTGGGAGATGCGCGCAGGCGCGGAACATCAGCCGGACAATGATAGGTCTTCGCCGCCCCAACAGACGCGCCGGTGGTTGTCGGGCTTCAGACTGAGAATGCGGCGCGCACCACCACCAGCACGATGATGCCGTACCAGACCGTCGCCGTGGCCGACAGCGACAGGAAGACGAAGGCCGGCCACTCTCGTTCCAGCAGGTAGTTAAACGCGGACAGCGCGGCACCGCCCGTCAGCGACGCGACCAGGAAAACGACGAATGCCTCAACGAAAAGCTGCATACCTGTTGCCCGTGTGAGAGTGGCCTGATCATACGCGGACCGTGAAGAAATTTCGACCAAAAGGCGGGGGCAGGCCGGACGGCGCTAGACCGGCCAGGCTTCGCGGGTGTGGGCCATCTGCCAGAACATCCACTCATAGCGCATGCTCTGCATGAAGACTCGGCGCATGGCCGCCCTGGTGCGCGGACCGTACTCCGCCGCCTCGCCATCGACCAGCTCACGCCAGGCACGGGTGCTCTCCGCCAGCAGCCCCTCGGTGTAGAAACTGGCCCAGACCGAGTAGACCGGATGCTCCACGTCCACCACGATGTCCCCAAGCACATGATACGTCCAGGGGCACGGCAAGAGCGCCGCCGCCGTCTCGCCGAGGGTGCCACGCGCCGCCGTCGCCAGCATGTGGTTCTGGTAGGCGAGGTTCGTCGGGGCGATGGGAGCGGCGGCAGCTTGCTCATGGGTGATGCCGGCCAGGGCAAACAGCCGTTCGTGCAAGGGGCGCTCAATCGGCGTGTTGACCCGCCGCGCCACCGTCACCAACAACTCGCTGGTCGGCGTCTTCGCCAGCGCCATCGCCACTGCCCGCCCGAACGCTTCGAGATAATGATAGTCCTGCGTGACATAGAACTGAAATGTCTCGATCGGGAGCGCGCCAGCCCGCAGATCGCGCAGAAACGGATGCTGGCGAATGGCGTCCCAGAGCGGTGCTGCCTCGTGCCACAACTGATCAGTGAATTGTCCGGCCACGGCGCTCCCCTGTCTTCGGCGTACTGCTGACCGTCGGATCACGCTGCCAACGTCGTGGATTGCGCGCTTTCCTCCGTCGGAAGCTCCATTGTACAATCGGCCCCGCTCCGGGCCTGGATGCCCGGTGTTTCCGGGATGGCTGGTGATTCAGGTCAACCTGCGCTGTGAGCATTTCCTGAAGCTGTGGCGCGTCAGCGGGGATCGTGTGGATGCGGTCGCGGCGGTCTTGCGCCGAGGCGACCTGTTCACCGCACGCATTCAGTACAGCTACCCGGACGGGCGCACGAAATCGTGGGACTGGCGCTCACGGACCGGGACGCTCTTGACTGGCCGCGAGGTCGTGCGATGCATCAGGAGCATTGACCGGGGCTTTCGGGCGATCCCCGGTGTCCACGTCCGCATCGACTTCCCGCAGAGTGCCAGCCGCGAAGAACAGATGGTGATCTTGATGGACTATGGCCTTCTGCGCGTCGTTGCGGACCACGCGACGGCCGGCAACGCCGACCTGATCATCGGCGCAGACGCTGAGTTGCCTCACACCGACGTGGGCGGCACTGGCAACTAGCCGGCCGCCCGGGGGCCGACACCAAAGCCGCCGTCACCGTGGCGCTGACGGCGGCAGCATCGGGCAATGGCGGTAGGCGCGTGCCTAGCGGCTGGGCTTCGGTGCTGCCGA
>JBBQBU010000039.1:0-19704 GCA_038318015.1 Chloroflexota bacterium
CCAGGCGCCACGTCCGCCCCAGCTTCCCACCGCTGCCTGGATCAACCCGCCCACGCCGACTATCGACTGCCCGAGCACACCTGACGAGATACGTCAGTAATTTCCCGCAACCGTTGTCTCAAACCTATTGACAGGTTCCGCCGCCCCGCGACCGATCATCGTCTGGAGCAACGCCCGCTCCTCTTCTGACAACCGCACGACGTACTGCTTCCGCATCGCGGGCCTCCCTCCTCGGCGCGTCATTCGCGCCGATAGGATAGACCCTCAATGCTCATTACGTAAATCAGAGCTGACGAGCTACTAGTGGGTCACGCTCCATATAGTTGAGGATCCGACCAGATTGACGCATCCCCAATCGAATACGACGTGACCCACTAGGCTGAGCAGATACGTTCGATCAACTGCTGACGGCTCAACCCCGCCGGTGCGTCTCGTTCTATCAGAGCTTCAGCTTAACGTAACGCGTCCCCACGCACTACTCTCTGCCGAGCATGTGTAGGTGAGTAGATACCTTCTCACTATCAACTATGCTCGTGGGGGTCTTCAGACCTCCGCACCTAGCGCGTCGTGTGAAGAGGAGACGGGTTCGTGGACCAACGTGTTGGTGCTGCCTGGGGCTGGCACGTGCGCAAAGAGCGCTTCGAATGACGGCCGATCTAACGAGAAGAGGACCGTGTCCGTCGCGGCCCGTGCGGTGACCGTGCGTGACCGGCCGTTCAGAAACGTCGTCACCCCGAAGGTTGACCCTGGCCCGAGTGTGTCCACAATCTGTGCAGCGCCTTCAGTTGTCTTGTCGTTGCCGCGTGCGTTGGGGTGACCCTGCTGTACGCCGCGCCCGTTGTCGCGCGCCGGGCCGGCGGCTCCCCCACTATTGCGGCCCCGCTCGAGCATGACGAGCATGTCGGCGCGCCCGCGCGCCAGGACGAACAGTTCATCTGCTTCACTCCCGTAGCGGTAGATCGTCTGCCCGGCCTGAAAGTCGCGTCGCTGGAGTGCGGCTGCTAGATGCTCCAGCGTAGTCGTCGATGGAGCTGTGGAGAACGGCGTCAAGCGCATCAGGCGTCGCGCAGCGTAGCGGGCGAGCGGATCGCTCGTGCCGCGTAGGGCTCCCATCTGATCCTCGAAGAGGCGGGCATACAGTCCGTCGTGGGCCAGCAATTCGGTATGCGTCCCCTGTTCCACCAGCCGCCCGTCTTCCAGCACGAAGATGCAGTCCGCATCCACCACGGTCTCGAGACGGTGGGCGATCTTGATGATGGTGCGGCCAGGCCGATTCAGGCGGAGATTCTCGTGGACGGCTCGCTGGGTGGTCGCGTCCAGCGCGGAGGTTGCCTCGTCCAGGATCAAGATGGAGGGATCTCGCAGGAGCGCCCGCGCAAGCGCCAGCCGCTGACGCTGGCCACCCGACAAGCCTGCGCCGCGCTCGCCGACCACGGTGTCGTACCCATCCGGGAGTTGCTCGATGAATTCGTGCGCCTGAGCGAGTTTGGCCGCCTGTTGCACGTCCTCATCCGAAATGTCCGCCAGGCCGAGTCGGATGTTCTCGACGACGGTCGTGCCCAATAGGATCGACTCCTGGGGCACCAGCATCACCCGTCGCCTCAGCGAGTCAAGACGTGCCTCCTTGAGATCCACGCCGTCCCAGGTGATCGTGCCGTGGGTCGTCTCCTGAAGTCGAGGCAGGAGATGGACGATGCTCGACTTGCCGGCGCCGGTCGGGCCCACGAATGCGACCGTACTTCCCGCTCTGATCTCGAGGCTCAGATCCTTGAGGATGGGACGGCTACCGGGAAACGCGAACCCGACGCTGTCGAAGCGGATCCGGTCGTTGAGCGGCGCAAGCTCGACCGCGTTCGGGCGGTCCTCCTCGACCGGCTCGGCCAGCAGCGACGCGACGCGTTCCACACTCGCCGACGCGCCCGCGACATTTTGCGTAGCCACCGTGATCTGGCCGATCGGCCCGAGAATCTGGTTCAGCGTGATGTAGAACGCTACCAGGCCGCCCGTCGCGAGGTCAGTCCCGTCGCCGGTGACGATGAGGTATCCGCCAACCAGCAGCACGGCCACCTGGGTTAGCCCCATCGTCAGCACACCGATCTGGCCCAGAACCGACGTCTCGCGACCATATGAAATGTTGAGCTGGCGATGGACCTCCAGCCTGCGGAACAGTCGTTCAGCGAAGTACGCACCACTGCCGTAAAGCTTCGCCAGCAGGTGGGCAGCAGCCGACTCGTTGACGGTGCTGGTGAGATCCGAGATTCGGCGGACGCGCTCCCGCGCGGCCGCGCGCCGTCCCCGCCGTCGGACGAACGCGATGATCACCAGGATCGGCAGTCCGATCATCGCGACCACCGCAAGCTTCGGCTCCAGCGCGATCAGCAGCACCCCGAAGAGCACGATGGAGAGCCCACCCGTGAACAGCGGAAGGGCGGCCTGGGCGATCACCTGTTGAAGGGTGGTGGTGTCCTGAACGATCCGTTGGCTGATGTCCGCAGGTGTGGTCCGTGCGAAGTACGCCGAGGGGAGCTGCTCAAGCCGCTCGACCATCTTGCGGCGCAGGTCCAGGGCGAATGACTCGCCGACCCACTGCAACAGGACGTTCATCCAGAGGCGTGCAGCGGCGTTCAGGACATAGAGCAGCCCGAGGATTCCCAGCAGCCAGAGGAGCGCGTCGACCTGCGGCTGCCCCGGCATGATCGTGTAACCAGCTGGCACGACGAACGGGATGCCAGCACGCAGGGGCCGTCGACCGAGGACGTTATCGACGAGGAAACGGAACGACAGCGGCAGTGACAGTGAGAAGGCGATGCCAACCAGCGTGCAGAGCAGAATCACGACGCCTGATCGCCAGTACGGGCGCCCCATTGGCAGGAGTCGGCGGAACGTCGCCCAGAATGATGGTTCCGTACTCTTGCCGGAAGCTTCCAGCGCGCGCCGCCAATCGCGATCCACGATGGCAAGCGAGGATCGGTAGATCGTCTCGAATGCGGAGGGCCCGTCCTGACGCTCCGCTTGCAGGAGGCGCTGATACTGGGGCAACCCGTCTCGCTCGATGAGGAAGCCGGCGAAGGCGCAGGCTGCCGTAGACGCAAGCGCCGACACGCGGTCACCGGATTCGTCGATCAACTCGCCGAGGAGCGGCAGGATGCCATCGTGGAGAAGCTGGCGTGCGTGCGCGCTCGCCTCGGCATGATACGGTGAACGCCCGGACCGCGCCGCGAGATACCCTGCCAGTCCCTCATCCCAGAAGCGGCCCGAGCGTGAGGGTACGCCATAGCGTTTTGCCAACAGCGCATGTGTCAGTTCCGCCTCGATCCCCTCGACCGGATCGTCGGAGCCGTGGACGGTCCAGACAGTCAATTCAGGGGCGTCATCGAGAGGCATCGAGGCCGTTAGGCTCGCCGACTCCAGGGCGTCCGATGACAAGCTCCCATCGGTGGACGACGGGTCATCGATATACACGGCGATCGATGGAAGCGCGTCGGCCTCGATGGTGAGCGCGTCCGAGACGAGGGCCAGTGCCTCGTTGTAACGAAGCGCAAGCTCGTCGATGTCCTGCGCTGCGAGCGACCTCGGACGCACGTGCAGCACGAGCCGGCCGAGTCCACGGGTCTGCCAACCTTCATCGTCGGCGGCGTCGAGGGCGGCTTGGGGCTTGCTGTGCACATCAGGAGCGTGCACGTCAGATGAGGCCGTACGTCCGGCTTTGCCGTCGGTGGGTCGGGAGGGTGGCCCCATCAGTTTCATAATGGGGGGAACTCGCAAACCGACCAACTTCTGGGCAGCATGGTCACGAAAGCCCGACGTTCGGCGGTGAAGACGAGAACAAGCTTCCGAATCATGCCGTGGTCCTTCCTATACCAACATCGAGAGATCATCAGATCGAGAGCATCGGACGCGGAAGGATCCGATCCTTTCCGACACAGACCGCTGGTACAGCTATCCGTCGAGATTGATGACCGTCGGGCAGAGCGATTTTCCGAGGTGGCTTTCAGGCGGCGTGACGGCTTTGAGGGGCGTTGGGCCCCTAGACCCACAGCAAAGTAAAGCGTGCAATCCTTCGGGTGAGAATTCGCTCAGCAATGGGCAATGGGCAAAGGAGACGTAGGCACGCACTCCCGACGGCTCAACAGCCGACGAACATGGGCCGCCCCGAGTGGGACGGCCCGTCAGTTCATTCGACTGGTGCGCACTACACCGGTGATCGGCCAGGAAGGGCGCGGACGATGGCGATCAGCACGACTGCGCCAATGAACGCAACCACGATGCTCCCGATAAGACCAGCGCTACTGCCAGGCATCAAGAAACTGAACAAGAGGCCGCCAACAAAGGCGCCGATGATGCCCATGATGATGTCGCCAATAAGGCCGTAGCCGCCGCCCTTCATGAATTGGCCAGCGAGCCAGCCCGCCACGAGTCCAACGAGCAGCCACGCGATGATTCCGCCAGGATTCAGGTCCACGGTCGATCCTCCAACGATGCCAACCCCAAGACTGCCGGGGCATCACCCGTTGGGATTCAAGGATCATGCCCGTACTCTTACCCCCCTGTCTCATGTGGTCGTGCAGAGGGAAGATGCGGTGGCCTGTCGCGCGCGACCCGACCCGGGGAGCAACGCTGCACATGTCAAGCTTCGCACAGGAGACAGCATCGAGCATGAGCCTTCCATCATGTAGGGCGAACGCGCTCAGTCGCATCCTACATGCCGGGGGCTGCCACACGAAGCAGGACGCTAGCCATGGACATTGCCAGACGTCTCGGGCAGGGGAGTCGATGGGAGCCATCGGCGGACGAGTGCTTCGATCTCATCCAGTTCAAAGGGTTTATGGACGAAAGCGTCAGCTCCGGCCGTGTCGGCGATGGCACGCCCGGCGGCGCTCATCAAGATCACCGGAATCAACGCGGTGACCGGGTCGGATTTGAGACGACGACAGAGCTTGTCGCCGCTGAGGAGTGGCATCATCACGTCTGACAGGACTACATCCGGCCGATCCTGCGCGACAAGCTCCAGCGCCTGACGCCCGTTCCCAGCTAGCACCACGCGATGCTCGTCGGATGCGAAGACCAGGGCTAGGAGCTCGCGCAGGGGTTTCTCATCGTCTACGATCAAGATCGTCGCCATCGCTAGCGGTCCGACCTGGGTGACGAGAGGGACGCAGTGCGATCCGGGAGCAAGTGTACGATCCCCGTGAGTAAGCCGACGGCCGCCGGTGGTCGACCGAGGATCTCAATGCCGTGGCCCGCACGCATCGTGAACTCGTGCAGACCACGATCATAATCGGAGAAGCGCATCTTGATCACCGAGAACAGCCGATGAAGCTCGCCGTGATACTCGGCATGGCGCATGAGGAGCAGATTCTCGGCCAGCACCGAGAGCGGTGTGCCCGCGAACTCCAGCGCCGGCCCGACGATGGTATTGATGTCGAGCGTGATGTAGGTCGTGACGCTCTGGCCGCGCAGGTAGCTGACCAGCGCGGCTAAGAACTGGACCTTGCGCTCATCGGTCGCCATGCCGTGCTCCAACTCGCTTGCGGAGTCGATCACCAGCCGCCGAACCCCACGCCGTTCAATATCCCGCATCAGGAGATCAGCGACGCGGTCCACTTCGACGTCATAGGCTGGCAGCACCGCAAGTCTCACCTGGCCTGATTCTTCAGCAGCCGCGAGGCCAAGCCCGAACATGCGGGCTTTCTCACGAAGCTGGACGGTGTTCTCCATAAAGCCGAGGAAGAGCGCGGGCTCCTCGATCCGGTCGCCGGCGGTCACGAAGTGCAGCCCCAGCAGCGTTTTCCCGACCCCAGGCCCCCCGGCCACGAGCGTGGTCGTCCCGACCGTGAGGCCGCCACCCAGTAAGGCGTCGATGTCTTTCAGGCCAAAGTCGACCCGCTTCGGGTCCCAGGCGGGCTCACTTGGGGTGACGATCGACTCGAGGCGAGGGTA
Source organism: Chloroflexota bacterium (assembly GCA_038318015.1). GTDB lineage: Bacteria > Chloroflexota > UBA6077 > UBA6077 > JACCZL01 > JADZEM01. The sequence continues at coordinate 5,941 of JBBQBU010000039.1, forward strand.
CACCGTGAGCCCATTCTCGTCGATGATGTACGGATGGACACCGTCGAGCGGAGCCGACCCGCGCGCCTTTACCACGTCGAGCAAGCGTCGCGAACGGGCGCCCTGGCGATGGCGACGGAGCGCGATGACCGCGTCGCAGACCGTCAACTCGGGGTAGCGCGCCGACTCGTCGGGATCGCCTTCGACGATAATCAGGGTCGTTGCGCCCAACAGTGCCAACTTTGCCCCGAGTGAGTACAGGAACTGCGAGAGCTTCTCGTCATGGGCCAGGACCTCCCGCATGCCACGGAAGCCATCAAGGACGACGAGTTGCGCGCGCTGTTCTCGCGCGGCGTCGACGATGACCTCCTCAGTCTCCTCGGGCCCCTGACGCAGGAGGTCCGTCAAGCTGGTGAACTGGATCAGGCGGCCAACCCGCTCCGCCACGAAGAACCGGAGCAGGCGACTGTGAGCCAGCAGCTTGTCGTGTGTCTCCGAATAGCCCGTCAGAACGAGCGTCGGCTCGCCGCGCGCGGCGGCGTGAAAGGCGATCTGCTGCGCGAGGATGGTCTTTCCGGACCCAGGCGCGCCGATGACCATCACCGTGGAAAGGCGGCGGATCCCGCCACCTAGAATCCGATCAAGGTTCGGGACACCAGTCTCCAGGAAGGCCGAGGATGCCGGGGCGTTAGAACCCACCTCGCTACGTTCGTTCGCCATAGACTCCTCTCGGCTCAACCAGGCCCGTTACCGTCGTGTGCGCCTGGAACAGGGTACGGCAAGATGAACCGGAAGGTGGACCCAGCGCCTTCACCCGGTGATTCGGCCCAGAGGCGCCCGCCGTGGGCCGCGATGATGCCGGCGGAGAGGTAGAGACCCAGACCACTGCCTTCAAGACCGCTCTCGATGGCCTGCGGGGTTCGGTAGTAGCGCTCGAAGAGGTGTCCCAGCTCGTTCGTTGGGATGCCCACACCGTGATCGCTGACCTCGACCTCCACCCTGTTGACGTGTCGCTCAATCGCTATGCTGACGGACGCGTTCTCTGGGCTGTACTTGAGCGCATTATCTACGAGGTTCGCGATCACCTGCTCCACCCGCGGGCAATCCCATTCCCCGACCAGCGAGTCGCTGGCTAATCGTACCCTGACGCGTGCACGAGCAACCGGCGCGAGCCGATCGAGGACGCTGGTGAGGCTGATCCCCAGATCACAGGGCGCTCGCATCGGCACAAACGCCCCGGTTTGGATGCGTGCGACATCGAGCAGATCATTGAGCAGGCGGGTCATGGCGACCGCCTGGCTACGGATGATCGCCACGGCGTTGGCCAATCTGGCGAGGTCGGGCGCGGGGCCGGTGAGCAGTCGCTCAGCATACTGGGCATACCCGAGGATGGCCGTGAGGGGCGACTTGAGATCGTGACTGGCAGTCGCGATAAAGTCTTCCTTGACCCGGTTCAGAGTCACCAACGCAGCAGCATCCGTCTCGACGACACCCCGCAATGCCTCGTTTTCTTCAGGCAGCCGCAGCAACTCAGTGTGAAGGTGGCTCGCCTTCAGCACCTGTGGATTTGGCACTCGCTCTGTGACCTTCAGTGCACGGGGATTATGATCCCACGCTCGAACAGCACGATCCGTACCAGGGTGGCTCGATGCGCCGCATCCGTACAGTCCGCCTCGTCGGCCAGAGACTGTACGAGACGTGCCACAGCGGCAAAGAGCAGGCCTCTTCCACCTGATCGACGGCGTCGTCATCAACGATGTTCCGAGGCCCAGTAACCTTCGTAGAGGTAGCACATACCAAGCGAGGGCAGCGCAGATTGGCCAGCGACTTCGTGCTGCGTATGCACGACGATCAGCAAGGTTTTGAACCTGGCATGCGCGTTGAGATCTTTCAGGTGGCAGGCGACTTGCCAGGACGCCTCCTCAAGAAAGCCCCGTTTGGCCCCTACCGGATCATCGAGTGTGTACGTGTACCGGTCAATGGCGCCGCCTGGGTAGACATCACACTCAGGCGGCTTCGACGCCGATGATGCGCCACTGAAGCGTGTACCGGCTCGGATGTCAGGGAACCAGCGAGCGCTACTGCGGCACACACCAAGCTGTCGGCGAGATGCTGTTGCTCAGCGAGATCGTCCTCGCACTGACTAGGAAGAGTGTGCTGGAAACGTCGTGGCCGAAAGTGCCGTGTGAGCACGGCTTCGACCCTGGATTGACGCTAACTTACTGGTATTGGGGCTAGCGTCGACAACCAGGATCTTCACGAGACACTCATGCGCTTTCAGTGGCGTGCAGACCAGGTGCCGCGTTCGACACTCAAGCGGACTGTCGCCTCGTGTCCCATCGCAATGAACTGATCCATGCTGCCCTGGAGTTGCCGGTAGGTGTGCTGGAGTTGGAGCAGCCGGAAGTTAATCAGCTTCCACCGTCGGGTTTCTTGATCCAGGCGATCTGCAAGGTCTTCGGGATGGTCGCGCATGGCGATCCACACACTTTCCACTGCCGCGGCTACGCGCGTCAGACCGGTCAGTCCGGGCTGACGCGCCGAGAGATGTCGAGGGCACTCGATCGTGCCCTCCAGTTGCGATCAGGCCGCCGTCGCCTCCCACTCGCCGTCGGTGAGGATGTGCGCAAGATCCAGGAGCAGGATCAGACGGTCCTCGAGCCTGGCGACCCCGCGCAGGAAGGTTGAGTCGGCCGTTGTCACCAGTGCCGAGGGCGGCTCAATCTGCTCGCCGGCCACGCGGAGCACTTCCGACACGCCGTCGACGATGAGTCCAACGGTATGGGCGCCGAGTTCAGCAACCACGATGCGACTGCGCCGGTTCGGCTCGGGAGCGGCTAGCCCGAACCGCTGCCGCAGATCCATCACCGGAATGATCCGGCCGCGCAGGTTGGTGATCCCTTCGACAAAGGCCGGCCCGTTCGGGACTGCTGTAATCGGCTGCATCCGGATGATCTCCTGGATGCGCCCGATCTCGACCCCGTAGATCTCGCCCGCGAGTTCCAGGCCAACGATCTGCTCGTCACGGTTGACGGCGGTTGTACCGTCCATGGTTGTCCCCCCTCAGCCCGCGCGACGTGAGCCAGCGGCCGGCCGCTGCCCACCCCAATCGTCAGCCCGTCGGCGGGACGTGACGGACGTGCCCACCTGGCCGGTCTGCGCGTCCAGGGTGAAGCGGGCGACCAGGGACTGGAGTTGTTCGGCGGTGGCCGCCAGCTCTTCAGCCTGGGCGTTCATCTCCTCGATCTGGGCGCTCATCTCCTCTGCGGATGCCGAAACCTGTTCGGTGGCGGCACTGTTCTCTTCGGAGACTGCGGCGATCGATTCAATCGAGGCCGTGACCTGTCCGGCTTGCGCCGCCATCTCCTCGGTGGCCGCCGAATTCTCCTCCACCACTGCACTGATGCTGCTCATTGCGTCGACCACACCGCGCGCTCCGCCGGCCATCTCCTGGGCTGCCGCCGCGATCTGCGTCACCTGGCTGACGGTGGCCTCAACCGCCCGTAGAATCTCCCCGAGCGCCGCTCCAGCTTCGTCGGCCTTCGCTGCACCGGCCTCGACCTTCACCGAGCCCTGTTCCATCGCTCCGACCGCGTCCTTCGTACCGACCTGGACCTCGCGGATCAGCTCCGAGATGGCCTTCGTCTCACGCTGGCTGCGCTCGGCTAGCTTGCGGACCTCGTCGGCCACCACCGCAAACCCGCGGCCGTGCTCGCCGGCCCGAGCGGCCTCAATGGCGGCGTTCAGAGCCAACAGGTTCGTTTGCTCAGCGATGTCGTCGATGGTCTCAACCACGGCCCCGATCTTGTCCCCAAGCTTGCCCAGTTCCTCGACCTTGCCAGCTGCGATCGCTACGACCTGCTTGATCTCGGCCATGCCGTCAACGGTCTCGCGGACCGCCCGAGCACCCTGCTCCGCCGACGCCTTCGTCTGCTGCGATGCGGCCGCTACACTCTGGGCGCTGCTCGCGACCTGCTCGACGCCATCTGCCATCCGGGTCGCGGTCGCTGAGACGTCCTGCACCTGGCGTGCCTGATCGGTTGCCCCACGGGCAATGCCGTCAATGACCTGGCTTAGCTGCCCGACGGCCTGGTTCGAGGTCTGAGCCGAGCGACTGGTGTCCTGCGACCCGGCCGCCACGTTCTGGATGGCCTGAGTCACTTGCTGAACAACCTCGCTGGTCTGGTTGGCCGCCTGACCAAGTTGTTCGGATGTGCCAGCGACGCTCGTAGAAGCGTCCTGCACCTGGCCGATCATCGCCTGGAGGCTGGCCCGTGCCTCTTCGTAGCTGCCGATGGTCGCCACCAGCTTGTCGCGCATCAGGTTGGTGATGCGGGCGGTCTCGCCGATCTCGTCGGTCCCGTACCGCTCGATTGGCGGCGTCACGGGCGTGACCTTCACCGTCAGGTCGTTTCGGGACATCGCCCCCAACGCCTCGGCCAGGGCCGTCGCACAGCGCTCGGTCAGCGACTTCAGCGTCGTCTGCACCTGCTGGACGCCTTGGCTGATGCCTCTTGCGATGAAGAAGGCTACCCCGAGTCCCGCAACAATGGCGGCCACAATGGTCGACATCACAACCAGATTGGCCATGTTCCCGTCGCTTTTTTCTGCCTGGAGAACGGCCACCATTCGCTCAGACTTTATCGTGACGAGTTTGTCAGTGGTGGCCAGGAATCGAGCAGTCGGCTCGGCAATGGCTGGGCCCTGTAGGAGCTCGAATGCAGCCTTGTTGTCGTCTTTCGCTGCAAGATCGAGTACCTTCTGCATCTCGGGGCGGTAGGCTGCGTAGGCCGCCTTGAGGTCGGCCAGCGCGGCTTTCCCCTTGTCCTGATAGAGGAGGCCTTCGAGCGCTCTGATGTTCTCCTGGAGGCTGCGGTCCTCGTCACGGAAGCTTGCTAGCGCCTTGGCGTTCGCGTCGCCTTCGGCGAGAATGAGCTGGCGGACATCCCGCTGCATCACATGGAACGCATCCTGGGCCTTCAGGACCGCGATAACGCCAGGCATTTCGATGTCGGCGATGTCCTGAATGGCAGCCGACGACTGGCCCAGATAGTAGATCCCGAGCCCGCCAACGATGGCGAGCAACACCAGCACGGCACCGAAGCCGCTGAACAGTTTGGCGCGAATCCCCATTCGCATAGTTGTTCTCTCCTTGACCACGAGAATGAATCGTGACGCAGATGGCTCCGCGTCGCGAATGTGAGATGCGGCTGACAACCGCAAGTTCGATCAGTGTCGTCGTGTCGTGCGGATTCACCAGAGGTGGCTGACGTTCGCCGCAGAAGGTTCACGAATCGCGATGAAAAACCGATGCTGATCCGGTCACACCTACGTAACCACGACCGCTGCAGCATGCGGTGTCAGACCACGCGGGTGAGGCGTCGCGGCTGACGTGCGGGGTTGCGGTGCTTCGCAGGCTGCGGTTCAAGGTCGTCCTCCAGGTCGAGCTTGAGCCGCGAGACGACGGTTTCGAGACCCTCGGCGATCTGGGCCAACTCATCGGCCTGCGCTGTGATCTCTTCCACCTGCGCCATCATCTCTTCGGCTGCGGCCGAGACCTCCTCGGTGGCGGCCGAGTTCTCCTCAGCTACGGCCGCAATCGACTGCACAGACGACGCAACTTGACTGGCTTGAGCCGCCATCTGCTCTGTTGCCGCAGAACTCGATTGCACGACCCTGCTAATCGCGTGTACTGCGGCCATCATGCGCCTCGCACCGCTGTCCATCTGACCGGCCGATGCGGTGATGCTCACCACCTGGGAAGCAGTCGAATCGACGCTCCCGAGGATCTCGCCCAGCGCCAGACCCGCCTGATTCGATGTGGTCGAGCCGTGCTCGATGCGCTGCGATCCAGCGGCCATCGCGCGCACAGCCTGTTCGGTGCCAGTCTGGACGTCACGGATGAGTTCGGTGATCGCTCGGGTCTCACGCTGCGAACGCTCCGCCAGCTTGCGGACCTCGTCGGCCACGACAGCAAAGCCACGCCCATGTTCGCCAGCCCGCGCCGCTTCGATGGCCGCGTTGAGCGCCAGCAGGTTGGTTTGCTCGGCGATGTCGTCGATGGTCTCAACCACGGCGCCGATCTTCTCACCGAGCCGCCCAAGAGCAACAATCGTGTCCGCAGCCTCGCCAACGACGGTCTTGATCTCGGCCATTGCCGTGACCGTGTCTCGAACGGCAGTGCCGCCGCGCTCGGCTGATGTCCGCGCCTGGTCGCTCACCGACGACACCCGGTCGGCGTTTGCCACGACCTGCTGCACGCTGGTTGCCATCTCGTCGGCGGTGGAGACGGCGGCATCAGCCTGGCGAGCCTGGTCCGCTGTTCCAACCGCGATGCTGTTGATCACCTGCGTCAGTTCGTCGACAGCCTGACTTGAGGTGAGGGCCGCCCGACTCGTCTCGACAGCGCCGCTCGCCACATTTTGCATGGCCGCCGCGACCTGCTGGACAGCCTGGCTCACCTGGCCGACTGCATCACTCAACTGCGTACTCACCCGAGCGACCTGTCGGCTCGTGCGTGCTGCCTCCTTCAGCGTTCCGACAAGGACGGCCTTCATCTCCGACCCATGCTCCGACAGATCGTGCTCTGCCCTCCCAACCTCGATCTGCTCGAGGTCAACGCCCGCAGTCGCCAGGTAGTCAAAGAAGAATGCGTCCATGATGGCCTGGATGTCGTAGTTGAAAACCGTGAAGATCGCGCGCTCGGCCTTTTCGCGGAGCCCAGGGCGCATCAGAAAGCTTCGCTTCAGGTACGTGCGAACAAGATCCTGATAGACGCCGTACGAGCCGACGTACCACTTCAGCGGCAGATCGATCTGGTTGTGGAGTCGGCCGACCTTCAGCCGCCGTTCGAAATACTCGGTGCCGAATCGCCCGCCCTGCGCCGCCTCCTCGAAAATCTGGCGGAAGTAGCCGGTCTGTGCCTGTTCCAGGTGCTCACGTATTTGTTTGATCGGGAGGTTCGACTTGGCCGCAAAGGACTCGAAGAAGGTCCGGGTGCCTGGGTGCTGAAACTGGTGGTCGTAGAACTCGCGTGCGATGGCTGGTGCTACGCGTTGGCCCCATGCTGCCAGCGAACGAAGGACCGCGATGTCCTTCTCGGTAAACCGAAGCAGTGCCTTCCGAAGAGCAAGGTTCTGGTCGTTGATGCGATACTGCGACGTCAAGGTCTCCAACGCATGCGCTCCTATCGAACGATCCATGAATGCGACAGCCCTTGTCGCTCCGGCCTAGCGTTCAATGCCTCCGTGGGTGTGCCGCGATCCGGCGTTTAGCGACCATTGACGAATGAGCTGACGTGAGGCTCGACCGCGCATCGGTCGAGTGACCAGGTGGCAACGCCTCCGGCGAAAGCGAGCGGCGAAAGCACGGCCATATCGCCGCTGAACGGCACGGCCCAATTGCCAGTCGGATCCCTCCTCCCCTTCTGTCCATCGACGGGAACCAGGGCGGTTCATGCCCCCACGACGCTGCGGGTGCTACCGTGTAGAGGTCGGGCTCAGCTTCCCCACCGAGCCGGCCCCTATGCAAACCAACTTTGCGCTGCCATGTTTTGGGACGCCCAATGGCTTGAAATCCCAAAATCCTGATGGAAACCTGACGTCGTGGCACCCTGTAGCCCCCCGCAATCGGCGGGGCTAACTGGAAAAGGACGATGGCGACTCATCGACGCTGCGGGAAGTGGGGCGAACGAACGCGGTCGACGACCATCTCGAAGACGAGGACGACAGCCCGCCGCCCGTCCCTCGTGACAGACATCTTGTCATCGCACTCGCCGAACTGGTCGCCAACTTCGAGACGTCCCCCGCACCACCGTGCAGGAGCGGAACTGCAGCAGCAGCACGTACTTCTTTCGCGTGGCCGCCGGCAGTGGGCTGGTGCGCCATTGCCAGCGCGTCATCGTCGACGATGACGGGCTCGCGTCGCACGGCAGCCAGGCCGTTGAGGCCATGGTACTCACGCTGGACGCGCCCCACTAGCGCAACGGGGTCCGAGGAGCTTACGGTGGTGAGTGTCCGGTCCTCGGGGCTCCTGCGCAGGCACTCGCTGTGATCGGCACCGGCGATCCGAACGGCTGGTGTGGCGAACTCTGCCAGCAAGCGTTGGTGATTGATCTCGGCGGCCAGCCACTCGGCAACCGCGAGCAGCGCGATCCGGGTCTGCAATCTGTCAGTGACCTTCTGGGTGGGCCGTTCACGTGCAGCCTCGGCGGCTTTCCGCGCGCTGAGATCACGGATCGAGATCGTGGTGTACCGCTGGCCATCAGCACCGGTGAAGATCGTCGTCCAGATGTCGGCTGGGAAGACGGTGTTGTCAGGGTAGCGACACGCCAACTCACCACGGAAGCTGCCGGTTCCTTCCCGCTCGGCGAGGGCCTGCACCACGGGTGGGTCGGTTGGGCCGAGAATCCTCGCCCGTCCATCACGCCGCAGGTCGTCCTCGCTTCGACGTACGGGCGTGCAGGCCACCGGGTTCGCATGCAGGATGCGGCCATCCGGCGAGCCGAGCAGGATAGCATCCTACGCAATGTGTACGGCCGGCCATGCCGAACGCGTCGGCGTCAGGTGTGGCAGGCACCCCGGCCCGCCGCTCGGCTGGTGTGCACCCTGAAAGCGACCCCCTCACTCACCGTCAAACTTCGCTCACTTTCCAGAGGTACACTCGCAGATGGTTCAGGCACCTGCGTCTCGGTGCCGGTGGCTATGCGCTCCGGCCGTCGTCTACCATGTCACAAGACGTGACAAGCGACGGCTGCGATGCGGCGCCGACCTGGATGCCGACGCGGTCTACCACGCTTCTCCTGGGGAGGATCGCATGGCTATCGCCGCCGAAATGGCTGGCCTGACCCGCGAACGCATGATGGACATGTTCCGAAGCATGGCCCAGATTCGGGCGTTCGAGTACCGCGCCTACGAGCTGTATCGCGAAGGCGTCATGCGCGGCACCACGCACGCGTACGTTGGCGAGGAAGCCATCGCCGTGGGCGTCTGCTCGGCGCTGAATCAGGACGACACCATCACCAGCACCCATCGCGGCCACGGCCACTGCATCGCCAAGGGCGGCGACGTGAGCATGATGATGGCCGAGTTGCTCGGCAAGGAGACCGGCTACAGCCACGGCAAGGGCGGTAGCATGCACATCGCCGACATCGACAAGGGCATCCTCGGAGCGAACGGCATCGTGGGCGGCGGCATGGGCATCGCCACCGGAGCAGGACTCTCGGCCAAGCTGCTCGGCAATGGCAAGGTCAGCGTTTGCTTCTTCGGCGACGGCGCGCTGAACCAGGGCATCTTGCACGAGTCGATGAACCTGGCAGCCATCTGGAAGCTGCCGGTCATCTTCATCTGCGAGAATAATCAGTTCGCCATGTCGGCGCGCGTGCAGCAGATGACTGCGGTCGAAGACCCGTCCATCCGCGCGGTGGCCTACGGCATCCCCGGCTCGAACGTGGACGGCATGGACGTGCTGGCCGTGTTCCGCGCCGCCACTGAGGCCGTCGAGCGCGCCCGCGCCGGCCAGGGGCCGAGCTTCATCGTCGCCACCACCTACCGCTTCCTGGGCCACCACGTGGGCGACCCGCTGAACTACCGCACCAAGGAAGAGGTTGACCCGTGGCGCGAGAAGGACGCCATCGAGAAGCTGCGGCACTATATGGTGGACAACCACGTCGCCACCGAAGAGGAAGCCGCCGCCATCGAGGCCGAAGTGCAGGCGAACGTTGACCAGGCGTCCACCGCCGCGAAGGCCGCCCCCGACCCCGACAAGTCGATCCTGATGGACCACATTTACGCGTAACGCGCCGGGAGAGAGATCATGGCACTAGCAGCGGCCCCGGCGACGACCGGGACCAAAGTCATGACGTATGCGGAGGCGCTGAACGAGGCCCTTCGCGAAGAGATGCGCCGCGACCCCACCGTCTTCGTGATGGGCGAGGACGTAGCCATCTGGGGCGGGGGCGGCGTCTTCGGCGTCACCAAGGGGCTGGTTGAAGAGTTCGGGCCGGACCGCATCCGCGACACCCCGATCTCTGAGCTGGTGATCGCAGCAGCGGCGGTTGGCGCGGCAGCCACGGGCACCCGTCCGGTCGCCGAAATCATGTACGTGGACTTCATGGCGCTGGCGATGGAGCCGATTGTCAATCAGGCGGCCAAGATGCGCTACATGTTCGGCGGCAAGATCACGCTGCCGATGGTCATTCGTGCTCAGGAGGGCGCCGGTCGCGGCAACGCGGCCCAGCACAGCCAATCGCTGGAAGCGTGGTTCGCGCACATCCCCGGCCTCAAGGTCGTCGTGCCGTCCACCCCGGCCGATGCGAAGGGCTTGCTCAAGACCGCCATCCGCGATAACAACCCGGTCATCTTCCTTGAGCACAAGGTCTTGTACTTCACGAAGGGCGAGGTTCCGACCGACGAGAACTTCACCATCCCATTCGGGGTGGCAGACGTGAAGCGCGAGGGCACCGACGTGACGGTGGTGGGCATCCACACCCAGGTACTCGAAGCGCTGAAAGCGGCCGAGGAGTTGGAGAAGGAAGGCATCAGCGTCGAGGTCATCGACCCCCGCACGGTCTCACCGCTGGACGTGGACACCATCGTCACGTCGGTCAAGAAGACCGGCCGGCTGGTCGTGAGCCATCAGGCGGTTGAGCAGGGCGGCGTCGGTGGCGAGATCATCGCCCGCGTGGTGGACGCGGCGTTCGACTACCTGGACGCGCCGCCACAGCGCGTCTGCGGCAAGAACGTCCCGCTGCCGTACGCGGAAGCGCTTGAGCGAGAGGCGCTGCCGTACAAGGACGACATCATCGCCGCCATTCGCCGGATCATCTAGGGCGGGTGCTGGGTTCCGGGTGTCAGGAGGTGCGGGCGCGGGCGACTGCGCTGCCGCCGCTCCCCTGACACCTGGGACTCGTCCCCCGACACGCCCATCCCATGCAAATCTACTGGTTCGGTGCCCTGCTCTTCGGCATCATCATCGCGTTGTTCGCGGTGCAGAACTCGTTGCCCATCACCATCCGATTTCTCTGGTTCAGCGCCGAAGGCGTGGCCGTCTCCGTGCTGGTGATGATCTGCGCGGCACTTGGGGCGATGGTGACACTGATGTTCGGGCTGGGCCGGGAAGTGCGGCTGCAATGGTCCCGGCGATCGGTGCGGCGCACGGCCAACGCCCTCGAAAAGCGCGTGGCCGAGCTTGAGAAGACCATCGAGCAGTTGACCGTCGAGAAGGCCGTGCTGCAAACGCAGGTCGATTCCCACAACGCCAGTGCGGGCGACCTGCCGCGCTACGAGGCCGTTCCGGTCAGTCCGCCGCCGGTGGGACCGGCCGACGAACCGCCCGCCCTCCAGGGCCGCACTCCGCCTTTCTGACGGCCGCCTGCCCTCCTGGGCCACTAGGCCGGGCCGAGCAGCGGCGCTTCGATGCGCCTGCTATGTGGCTGCGGCCCATCGAGCGCGCGGTCAAGGTTGAACGCCGCGCTGATGAGCGCAAGGTGCGTGAACCCCTGCGGGAAGTTGCCAAGTGCCTCCGCTGACGGCCCGATCTCCTCGGCGTACAGCCCGAGCGGGTTCGCGTAGGTCAGCATCTTCTCGAAGGTCAGGCGGGCCTCACGCAAATGCCCCGCTCGCGTCAGCGCCTCGACCCACCAGAACGTGCAGATCGAGAATGCCCCTTCCGCGCCGTACAGGCCGTCCGGCGCAGAATACGCAGGGTCATAACGGTACACCAGACTGTCACTGACCAGCAGCTTGCGCGTGGCGTCGATAGTGCCCAGCATGCGCGGATCGGTCGGGGCCACGAACTTGACGAGCGACATCAGCAGGTTGGCCGCGTCCAGGTAGGGCGCTCCGTAGTACTGCACGAACGCCCCGACCTTCGGATCGTACCCCTTTTCCATGACCTCTTCGTAGATGGCCGTGCGCGCGTGCTCCCAGCGGTCGCGCGGAAACGGCAAGCCGCGCTTCGTCGCCATCCGCACCGCTCGGTCAAAGGCAACCCAGCACATCATCCGCGAGAACACGAAGTGCTGCCGGCCGCCGCGCACCTCCCAGATGCCATCGTCGGGCTGCTGCCAATTGTCGCACAGCCAGTTCAGCATCCAGGTCAGCGTTTGCCACACGTCGTACGAGATTGGTGCGCCGTACTTGTCGTAGAGGTAAATGGCGTCCAGTAACTCGCCGAAGATGTCCAGTTGGAATTGGTCGGCGGCAGCGTTCCCCAGTCTGACCGGCCCAGACCCTCGGTACCCTTCCAGGTGCTCAAGGATCTCTTCCTTGATGTCGTTGGAGCCGTCCACGCGGTAGACCACCTTGAGCGACTTGCCGGACGCCAGATCCAGACATTTCGTCGTCAGGAAGTCGATATACCGCGCGGCCTCCTCAACGAACCCAATCCGAATGAACGCGTAGACGATAAAGCTGGAATCTCGGACCCAGCTATAACGGTAGTCCCAGTTGCGCGGCCCGCCGATGGCTTCCGGCAAGCTCATGGTCGGCGCAGCGATGATTGCGCCGGTCGGGGCATAGGTCATCAGCTTGAGTGCCAGCGCCGACCGCGCCACGTGCTCGCGCCAGCGGCCACGGTAGGTGGACTTGGCCAGCCAGCGCTGCCAGAAGTCCACGGTGCGCTGCACCATGTGGCGCAGCGTAATCGTCGGGGGTAGGCTCATGCGCGGGTGGTGCCCCTCGACCCACTCCAGCACGAAGCCCACCCACTCGCCTTCGTGGATCGTGAACCGCGCCCGTGCCACGCCATCCTCGATGGTCAGCGGCACGCTCGCCAGCAGGCTCACGAGTTCCGGCTTCCCGGTGTCGGCGGAGAACAGGCAGCCGTGCTGCACCGCGCGGACGGCGTGGGGGGCACGCGCGTAGTCAAAGGCTGGCTGACACAGCACCTCGACCTCGACGGAGCCGCGCACGCCATGAATGACACGGACAAGGTCGTGGGCCAGCGCCGCCGTGCCCTGTTCGTCGGCCTCGATGGGCATACAGTCGTACAACTCGGCCACGCCACCAGGGGTCACAAACCGGGTGATGAGGACGTTTGTGTCCGGCACGTACAGCTGGCGGGTGGTGCCCTCGCCGCACGCACTGATCCGAAAGCGCCCGCCCTTCTGGTCATCCAGGATGGCGGCGAACAGCGACGGCGAGTCGAAGCGCGGCAGGCAGAGCCAGTCTATCGAGCCGTTCCGGCCGACAAGCGCCGCCGTGTGCAGGTCGCCAATGACGCCGTACTGGTCAATCGGTAGGTATCCCACGCCGTCCCCCGCGCCACGGTGCGGCACCCTCGGTGGGCCGCCCAGCACGATCATGATGCACGATCCATGCTATCCTGCGTCCCTGACGCCGTGTTCGGCGACGGCGCACCGATCTTCCCACACTGGTCATCTGTGCTGGAGGTTCCCGATGCCCCGCCTCCGACTGCTCGGGTCACTGTTGGCGCTCGTGCTGCTCGTTGTTGCCTGCTCCGCGCCTGCCGCTCCTGCGGCCCCGCCCGCCAAACCGACCGAAGCCCCGAAGCAAGCCGGCTACTGCGCCGTCGCCGGCCGCAAGCCGCCCGTCGGCTTCGCCAGCGGGCGGCTTGCCCCCCGCACCTTCTCCGACTGCTGCCTCCCCGGCCACGTCGCCGGCGGCCAGCCCGGTTGCCGCTGCCGCCGCACCATCCGGCAAGCGCCTGCGCGTCGGCCTCGTCACCGACGTGGGCAAGATCGACGACAAGAGCTTCAACCAATCAGCCTGGGAGGGCGTCCAGCGGGCGCAGCGCGAGCTTGGCGCTGAAGTCAAGTTCCTGGAG
>JBBQBU010000040.1:0-19647 GCA_038318015.1 Chloroflexota bacterium
GACGAGCGTGGCGGCGCTCATCGTGCCGCTGCTGGCGCTGTCGCGGCGGTACTTCAACCCCGGCTCGGCTGTGACGCCGGTGCTGGCAGCCTTCGCGCTGTTCTGGTTCCTGATGCTCCTCATCATCGAGCTGCTGTCGGCAATGTCGCTGCTCGGGTCGCGGGCGGCCTGGACGAGCCTGCTGCTGCTGGCAGCGCTTGCGCTCCAGCGTGTCGCCGGCATCCGGCGCGGCAGCGTGTCAGACGCGCGACCGGACGTGCTCCGCCTGCCACCCCTGTCCGACGCCCTGCGCGAGCCGTGGACCGTTGTTGTTGCACCGGTGGCGATGGTGCTGGCCGTCCTCTTCGCGCAGTCGGCCTACCTCAACCTGTTCACCGGCATCAACCACTCGGACGGTCAGACGTTCTACCTCGCGCGGTCGGTGCGTTACCTACAAGACGGCAACCTGTGGACGTACTCCACGACGAACGATTTCCTGCCCCACCTGCATCAGAGCATCGCCGCGTACCTGCTGCTGTTCTACGCGTCGACGACGCCGCTGCTGCTGCTGTCGTCGTTGTTCGGCGCGTGCGTCTGCTTGGCCGTCTTCGAGTTGGCGCGGCTGCTGCACGCTCCCGTGTCGCTGGCGCTGCTGGCCGGGGTCAGTCCGCTGTCCGTCACGATCTTCAACCTGCACCTGAGCACCGCCAACTTTGACGTGCACATGGCGCTGTTCATCATCCTGACCATCTATCTTCTGGTGGTGAGCATCCGCACGTCCCAGGCGCGGTATCTGCTGGTGGCGGCCTGCGCGACGGCGCTGGCCCTCGCCATGAAGCTCACCTTCTGGTTCGCGGCGCCGGGCCTGATGCTCCTCTGGCTGGCGGCGCTAGGCTCGTTGGCGCGGGGGCGCAGCGTACGCGTGGCCGGGCGGATGGCGGTAATCGCCGCGCTGATCGTGCTGGTGGGCGGGCTACATTTCCTGCGGAACGCCTGGGCGCTCGGCTTCCTGGTCTCCCCGAACCAGCCCCAGTACGGTCAGTCAACCCCGACGACCCTGCGCGAACGCTTTGACGTGACGACGTTTCACGTGTTGGCCTCGTCCACCGCGCTGGTGACGCCGTCCATCCTGGTCAACGAACACGGGCGCATGGACCTTGTCGGCGGGTTTCAGGCGGTGAATGAGCGACTCGGCATCGTCCTGCCGAATCCGCGCATCTTCACCTACCCCGACCGCGCCTGGAACGATGTCTTCGACCATCTCCGGACGCCGTTCCACAGCGACAAGGCCAGCTTTGGTGCGACGGTGCCGCTGGTCATCGTGCCGGCGGTGGCGGTCGTCGTGGTCGATGCCGTGCGGCGGCGAGCCTTCTTCACCCTGCCGCTGTTTCTGGTCGGCTTCGCTGCGCTGTACCTGCTCACGCTCAGCCTGACCTTGAAGTACGCCGCCGATCACGTCCGCTACCTGATCGAAATGGTGGTGCCGCTGCTGCCGCTGGTACCAGCGGCGGTCGGGCGGCTGCCGCAGACAGGACGCCTGCCGGTGGCGGCCGGACTGGCCTATCTGGTGGTCGTGGGCGGCTTCATGGTGACGGATGCGTCCCAGGCGTACCGCAACAACGATCTGCGCCCGCCGGCCCTGGTGATGATCACACCCCCCGAGATGCAGTACCCGACGTTCAACGATGTGACGAAGTACGGCGTCTTCGAAGGTGCGCGCGTCCTCAATCGGAAGTACCCCGTCGAGGAGTGGCCGGAGATCTTCCTGTTGCGGCGCGGCGCGAACCAGGGCGAGTACTTGGAGTTCCCATTTCTGGACGTGGAGGGGCGACGGCGGCTCACGTCCTGGTCAGGCGATCTCGGGCAGGCCCGGCCAGCATGGCCCGGCCCGCTGCTGGTGCTCGACGCTGGCCTTGCAGATGCCCTGGCGCGGCAATTCTCGGAGCAGGTGGCGCTCGACCGGCTCTCGTCGTCGGTCTGGTTGGGGCTGCCGCTCGATCAACTGCGGGTCATCTGGACGGATGTACAGCCGGCGGGTGCTGCGCCGCCGAGCATCCAGGTCGTCGCGCGGGTCGAGGTAGGGAGGTACCAGCGCCCGCAGTTCCGCTTCTCGGCGGTCCGCTCGCTGGGCGGCGACCCGTTCGCGGTCCTACGCGACTTCTCAGACGACGCACAGTTCGTGCTGCCGTGGGACGCCCTCTCACCGGTCCTTGATCTGCTGGTCGAGGTCCGGGAAGCTGGCCAGGACGCGCCGGCCGAGCGGGTGCGCGTGGGCCAGCGCAGCATGTACAAGCAGTAGGCGCACCGGCGGCCAGCCCGACGCTACCCACCCGACACTACTGGCCCGGCACGCTCATCGGGCCGCCCGGCGCGCCAGCCTCAATGGTGAACGCCTGACCGGGGTAGTGGAACCGCACCAGCAGGACGACGTCATCCGGGCTGACGAACGGGTTTCGGTCGGCGAGGAAGACGTTCGTTCCGAGCCGGCTCGCGAGCCAGTCATCGCCGTAGAGACGCTGCATCGCGGCCACCGCGTCGCGCTTGACGGCATCGGGATCAGGGGGCAACTCCAGGTGGATGCTGGTTGTCCGCTGGTGGCTGCGCGGAATGCGCTCCCGCATCTCGGCGTAGATCTGGCCGGAGGTGTACGGGAACCAATGGACAACCTGCACAGCCGCGTTGATGATCCGGAAGTGCGAGACGTTGGCCGTCGCAACCGCCACGCACAGCACGAGCGCCGCCGCCGTGACACCGGGGCCGATGCGCGCCAAGCGCAACGGCGGCTCCCTGAGGGCCAGCCCGAAGGCCCGCCAGCAGAAGCCGGCCCATACGGCGATGAGCACGACAACCGGCGTTCGGTAGTAGAACGTCAGGCCGCTCATGAACTGGAGATAGGCCGGCCAGGCGAACGACTCGACCAGCGAGACGTACGCCGACGCCGCGAGGTACGCCACAGCGCTGGCAACGACGCGATACGCCAACAGCCGGTCATGGTGGCGCGCAGCCACGGTTGCAGCCAGGGCCACGACTCCCACGAAGACCGCCAGGACGAGCGCATCGCCAACGCCGAAGGTAATGTCGTGGACCACGACGCCGGTGTTGATCGACAGGGCGCGGGCTGCCGCCTGGGCCGCGATCAGGTAGAAGCCGGGGTCGCCGAGGCGGGCGAGCAACACCCCCGCCTGCGCCCCTGCTGCCGACGACCACGGCGCCGTGTTGACGAGCCCATACAGCCACGGTAGCCCCCACCTGACGGACGCGACGACCAACAGGGGGACACTGAGCACGGCGATGCGCTGCCACCAGCGGGCGCGGACCAGCAACTCGGGGGCGTAGATCAGGAGGACGGCGAGATAGCCGACCGGGGCCAGCTCATCCACGAAGTTCGCGAGATACAGCGTACACAGCAACGCGCCGAACGACGACAGCGACCGACGCCCGGCATAGCGCGCGGCCAGGAACAGGGCCAGGCAGGTCATCAGCAGGACGATCTTCTTCGCCGGCCAGAAGTAAACCACGATCAGGGAGAGGAAGGCCGGGCTGAGCAGGAACAGGCCGGTAAGCGCCGCCGCCCCAGGCTGCTTCAGGCCGGATTGTCGCGCCCACCCGTAGATGAGCGTTGGTGCGAGGATCGCGGCGAGGACGGAAGAGGGCGTCAGGCTGGGATGCGGCCCGATCCAGGCGGTGAGCGTCGGCCAGGAGAGCACGTCGATTAGCACCGTCAGATCGGATAGCTGCCGGGCGCGGCTGACGCGGTCGAACAACTGCCAGTCAGCCAGCAGTGACAGACGGCCCCCGGCTGCGTCCGTGCCGCCCCGTTGCCAGACGTCGTGCCCGATGGTGCGCGAGACCTCCGTCAGCAGCCAAGCTTGCCGAAGGTCCAGCCAGATCGCCACCAGCACCACGGCGGGCACCAGGATCAGCAGAACCGACAGGACGCTCGCGAACGTCAGCCGACGCTGCCCGGCGGCGGGGCGACGCGCTGGCGCTGGATCATCAGCCACGGCGACCATCGCACCCTCACCCGAACGTCGGCGGCCAGTCTAGGCGGATCACGACGACGGGCGCAAGACGGCCGGTCCGGCGCGGAGCGGTCCGCGCGCCAACGTGCTCGCCGACTATCGACCCACCCTCAGCCGGCGAGCACCGACGAGAGCGCGGCCAGCCCGAAGGCCATCAGCACCAGCCCGGACCCCACGTTGACGCCGCGCTGTAGGCGCTGGCTGAGGCGCGTCCGCGCGGCAGAGATGCCGCCCGTCACCAGCAGCCACCACAACGCCGAGCCGACGAACACGCCCAGCACCATCGCTGCCGGTGCGTTTGGGCCATCGTCAGCCGCGCCCAGCCCCAGGCCGGCGAACAACGCCACGAACGAGAGGATGGTCGAGGGGTTCAGCAGCGTGAGGCCGAACGTTGTGGCGTAGAGGCGCGTCAATCAGCCGCCGGCGGTGTCAACGACGGCTGCCGCCTGGGCCGGGCGGGTCCGCAACGCCCCCCACCCGATGTACAGCATGGCGAGGCCACCCAGGACGTGCAGCCACGGCTGCTGCCCCACCAGCACCTCCGTGACCGCCACCAGCCCAAATGCTGCCACCACGCCGTAGGCCGCGTCGGCGGTCGCCACGCCCAACCCGGAGGCCATGCCGGCCAGGAAGCCCCGCGCAAGTGTCTGCCGCATGCAGAGCAGGCTCATCGGGCCGACGGGCGCGGCCACTGCCACGCCGAGCGCCAGCCCTCGTGCGAAGGGCACCAGGGGAACGGTCGATACCACGGGGAGCCAGTCGAAGGATGTCATCTACTGCCGTCCTCTCACCCGGGAGCCGCAGATCACATCAAAACACCCCCAGGTCGCTGGGGGTGTGTCCGTCTCGCGCGAGTCGTGAACCGACGCCGAGCCTAGCCGCCCCCGGTGCGGGGCTGCTGCTGCACGCTGGCGACGATGATGCTGTGACGAGCGAGCGCGGTGTTCATGCCAGCAGCATACACGAGGGGGAGCGTGAGCGGAAGCTCAAGAAGTGCGCTCATGGCAGCGCCGCCAGGTGTGCAGGGCCGCAGCGGCGATCGTGCCAGCGGCGCGCCCGAGCCAACACTCGTGCCAACGCCCCGCTGACGGCGTATCGTGCGCGCGGAACTGGTGCGCGGCCGGCGACTGCGCCCACAATGACGGCGCGCACACCCTGGCAGGTGGTAGCGTATCGGCGGCGCGGGGCAGCCTTGCTGGTGCGACCCTGCCGTGCGCGGCACCGTCTGACCGCCCCACCGTTCGGCAGCGGCCGGGTGGGCACCATCTGACTTCTGGGAGGGACGTCGTGGCAACCGAGATTCGTGGCATCGTGGCGCGCGAGGTTGGCAAGCCCGCACCCATCGAGCGCATTGTGCTAGAAGATCCAGGTCCGGGCGAAGTGCTGGTGAAGGTGCTGGCGAGCGGCGTCTGCCACACCGACTTGCACTTTCAGCTTGGCAGCATTGGCACCCTGCCGATCCTGATGGGGCACGAGGGCGCGGGCGTCGTCGAGGCGGTCGGGCCGGGCGTGACCACGCCGAAGGTTGGCGACTATGTGGTGCTGGCGTGGCGCGCGCCATGCGGCCAGTGCCGGTTCTGCCGCATCGGGCAGCTCCAGCTGTGCGCCGCCAGCCTGAACGCCCAGCCCCGCCAGAAGGCCCCGAGCGGCGAGACGATCCCCACCATCATGGGCCTGGGCACGTTCGCCACACACACCGTTGTGGCGGCGCTCCAGGCCGTGCCGATCCCGCGCGAGGTGCCGCCGGCGCAGGCCTGCCTGATCGGCTGCGGCGTGATGACCGGTCTGGGTGCCGTCTTCTACACGGCCGGCGTCCGCAAGGGCAGCACCGTGGCCGTATTCGGCTCAGGGGCAGTCGGCACGAGCGTCATCCAGGGCGCGCGCCTGGCCGACGCCGCGAAGATCATCGCGGTAGACCTGGAGCCGCGCAAACTGGCGTGGGCAAAGCAGCTTGGCGCGACCCACACCGTCAACGCGGGCGACGGCGACCCGGTTGCCGCGATCAAAGACCTGACGGACGGCCACGGCGTTGACTACGTCTTTGAGGCGGTCGGCCACCCGAAGGTGCTGTCGCAGGCGCTCCGCAGCCGCGACCTGGCCGGCGTCTGCACGCTGATCGGCGTCCCGAGCGCCGATGCGGTCATCGAGTTCCCGGCCCAGGAGTACTTCGGCATGGGCGGCTCCCTCCGGGTCAGTTGGTACGGCGACTGCCTGCCCACCCGCGACTTCCCGCTGCTGGCCGACCTCTACCTGAAGGGCCGGCTGAAGCTGGACGAACTGGTCACGCAGCGGATCGCCCTGGAAGATGTCCAGAGTTCGTTCGAGGCGATGGAGCGCGGCGAGACGCTGCGGTCAGTCATCATGTTCGACGAGTAGCCCTGTCGCCACGCGGCGCGACGCATCACGTCACGAAGCGTCGCGCCAGCTGCGCGGCCCAAGCCTGCGATGGATCTCACGCGCCCGATCCGGTCAGCGTGAGATCTCTCCTGCGTCGGGATGACCGAGCTACTGCGGAACCGTCAGGAAGTCTGTCATTGTCGTACAGGCTTTGTAGAAAGGAGCAACCATCTGTGCGCTATCAACTGCTCGGCAGCAGCGGCCTCCGCGTCTCGGAGTTGTGCCTGGGGACGATGACCTTCGGGGACGTTCTCGGCTGGGGCGCGGACTTCGACGAGAGTCAGCGCATGTTCGATGCGTTCCTCGAGGCCGGCGGTAACTTCGTGGACACCGCCAACAACTACACCCTCGGCACCAGCGAGCAGTTCCTGGGCAAGCTGATCGGGCCTCAGCGCGAGCGGCTCGTCGTGGCGACGAAGGCAACGATGACGCCCGCACGCGACGATCCGAACGCTGGCGGCAATCACCGCAAGAATATCGTGCAGACCGTTGAGACGAGCCTGAAGCGGCTCCAGACGGACTACCTGGACCTGCTCTGGATTCACGCCTGGGACGCTGTCACACCAACTGACGAGTTGATGCGGACCCTGGACGACCTCGTGCGGCAGGGGAAGGTGCTGTACGTCGGCATCTCGAACACCCCGGCCTGGGTCATCGCCCAGGCGAACACGCTCGCCAGTCTGCGCGGCTGGACGCCGTTTGTCGGCATCCAGGTCGAGTACAGCCTGATCGAGCGGACGCCCGAGCGCGAGATGCTGCCAATGGCGAAGGCGCTCGGGCTGGGCGTGACCTCGTGGTCGCCGCTGGGGGCCGGAATCCTGACTGGCAAGTACCGCCAGCAGGCCGGCACTGGTACTGACGGGCCGAAGCGCGGCGACGCGACAACGGTCCCGCACTTCACCGAGCGTTCGCTGAGCATCGCGGACCGCGTGGTGGACGTGGCCGAAGATATCGGCTGCCCGCCGGCGCAGGTGGCCCTGGCATGGGTCCGGCAGAAGGGGGCCATTGCGGTGATGGGGGGCCGCAACCGCGAACAGATCGCCGGCAACCTGGCGAGCCTGGATGTCACGCTGTCAGACGCGCATCTGGCACAGCTTGACGAGGCGAGTGCCATCGAGCACGGCTACCCGACCAGTTTCCTGGCCCGCGACGGCGTGCGCGGCTCGGTGTACGGCGGCATGCGCGAGGCGATTGACCACCCGAGCCTCGCCTGACGCCGACGCCCTGCTCGCAGACACTACCGAATGAGGCTCCTGCATGTGCAGGAGCTTCGTACAACTCGGGCTACGTGTACCGCACAACCAGAACAATCAGGTGCTCAATCGTCCAACCGGCTTACCTGCACAGCGACCGCATGGTGCCGCGCGGAATCTGCTTCCCGTGGGTTGCCACCGTCACAGTCCAGCTACCACCGTCCGTCACCTTCTTGTACACATAGTCCGTACCGCGCATGTTGCGCAGAACGAAACCTTCCCCACCAGGATCCTGATGACAAGGCGGGGAGGAAGAAGAGGTGGCTCCACGGGCGCTACGCAGCGCCGACGTTGAAGTGGCTGACAGTGGTGAAGACACCGGGCTGCACCTTGACAGCGTAGTCAGTCACGAGGCGGTCCTCGACCTTAATCCCGCGCTCTCGGAAGATGCGGTCGCGTTCCCCATCCTCTTCGATGGTATCGAGATACAGCAGGACTGCATCGTTGAGGTGGGCGAACGCCTCCTCTAACGTATCCCCATAGCTTGATAGGTCCAGATCGGGGCAGTGCGCGACATAGAGGTCTTCCTCTCGCTCTGCTTCCAGGCGAAGCGTGATCGTCTGTGCTACGGGCTGCCTCCTTTCCTGCCGTGCGATAGCAAGAGAAGGCACCCCTTACCCCCAGCCCCCTCTCCCACGAAGAAGAGAGGAGACACGGAGGACCGCATGTCAGATTTCGCGGGGCCAGCACCACGGGCCGTGGAGTGAACTCCGCGACCAGGCGTGCAGAAAGCGGAACCCCGAGGGTTACTCGGAAGGCATGAAGATCCAGAAGATGACGTACGGCACAATGCCTGGCAGCCCGCCCGGCAGCAGCAGCAGCAGCCAGCCGAGGCGCACCAGCCAGACCGGCAGGCCGAACCGGCGCGCCAGTCCGGCCGCCACCCCTGCCAGCATCCGCCCGTTTCGAGGTCGATACAGCCCGTTCATCATGAACATCCTTTGTGCGTGCTGTGGAACAGCATCCTGCCACGCACCAGCGGCGTGATGCCCGTTCTCGCAGTATCGTCCAGTACACGGTAGGCCAGCACGCCGCATCCATGTTGCCGCCTGCGTGGTGCCTACGTACATAAGACGCCGCATCCGCCCAGAATGTTGCAGTCGCCGTGCACGCGCGCACAACGACAAACGCCCCGGACACCGCAGGGCGTCAGGGGCGCAGGGTCAGAGCGGAGGGCGACTGGCTAGAGTTGGACGGGGCAGCCGCCCTGGCGCAGCGATTCGGTGGCCGCTTCCAGAATGCGGACCACGCGCAGCCCGACCTTGCCGTCCGTCAGCGGCGTCGCGTCCTTGATGATGCAGTCCACAAAGTGCTGCGCCTCCACGGACAGCGCCTCACCCAGGCTCACCTTCGGTGCCCACATGTCGCCCGTGCGGTAGCCCACCAGCCGCTCGTACGGCCCGTCAGAGCCGGCCGGGCTGTCGCCCACGGTGATGCCGCTGTCGTACACCTTGACCTTCTCGCTCGGCTCCAGGTCGTCGTACACGATCATCTGCCGGTCTCCGCCGATCAGCGTCCGGCGGATCTTGACCGGGGACAGCCAGTTCACGTTGATGTGCGCGATCAAGCTGTCCTCGAAGAAGCATGTCAGGTAGGCGATGTTCACCGGCTGACCCGGCACATGCGCCATGCCGGTCGCCGCCACGGCCAACGGGCTCTTGCCGATCACGAAATCCATGATCGACAGGTCGTGCACGGCCAGATCCCACAACACATCCACGTCGCGCTGGAACAGGCCCAGGTTCACGCGGGTCGAATCGAAGTAGCGCAACTTGCCGACCTGCCCGGAGGCGATCAACTCGCCGATGCGCCGCACCGAGCCGTGGTACACAAACGTGTGATCGACCATCAGCACGAGGTTGCGGCGCTCGGCCTCGTCCACCAGCAGCGCGGCCTGCTTGCTGTTGAGTGCCATCGGCTTTTCGACCAGGACGTGCTTGCCGGCCTCCAGCGCCTGCATCGCCAGTCGGAAGTGGCTCGAGACGGGGGTGGCAATCGCCACGGCCTCGATCGCCGGATCAAGCAGCATGTCCTGGTAACACGGCGTTGTCTTGACGGCCGGATAGAGCGCCCGCACACTGGCAAGGCGCTGCTCCGAAAGGTCGCTGACCGCCACCATCCGCGCGCCGGGCGTTGACCCGAAGTTGCGGACAAGATTTGGTCCCCAGTACCCATACCCGACCACGCCAATGCCGATGGTGCGGTCGCGGCGGACCAGGTGTTCAGCGGCACGTTCAAACGACGATGTTGTGAGCGGCGGCGTTGCTTCGCTGGGCGGCACCACGCTGGTTTCCCCTTAGGCCCTCAACTTGTCGGCAGCTACAATCGATTCTGTCAAATCATCATGGTAGAACGGGATCGCGAGCCTGGATGCTGCCCTGGTCAAGAAACGGTTATCGCGCGAGCAGGTCTCGTTACCCACCGTAACGATAAAATCCTGCGCCGCGTGCCGTTTTCCTGCAACGCATCGTCTCATTCAGACGCCTTACCGCATCACTTCCAGCAAGGCGCGGACCGGACCGACAGGGCAGGATGCGGCTCAGGCGGCTCCGTTGGCGCAGGCGCGGGTCACAGCGCGGCCAGTTCCGTGCTGTACACGTCGTGCAGGGCGCGCCCCAGGTCGTCCAGCGTCGGCTGAATGACCGGCACGTCGTCGGCCGCCGCGCCAGCACCGGGGTCTTTCAAGCCGGTGCTGGTGATGAGCGCCACCGCCACCGCCGAGGGGCGCAACCGGTCCTCCGCGCGGAGCCGCGCCAGCGCCGCCACGGACGCCAGTGACGACGGCTCGGCGTAGATGCCTTCCCGCCGGGCCAACTCAGCCTGCCAGGACAGCAGCTCAGCGTCCGTCACCGTCACGGCGCGGCCTTCCGACTGCCGGAGGGCGTGGAGCGCCTGAAACGTGCTCCTGCCGCCGCCAATGGAGATCGCGACGGTCGGGCTGGCGGCGATCGGCTCCGGCGCTTCCAGATGCTCGGCCTGGGCGCGGGAGAGCGGCCCCCAGACCTCGCCGGCCACCAGCCGGGGTGCCTGTCGGATGAACCCAAGCTCCTGCAAGTCGGCGAAGCCACGCGCCGTGCCGGCCAGCCCGTCGCCGTAGCAGACCGGCAGCGCCATCACGTCGGGGGTGCTGCGGCCAAGCTGCTCCCAGACCTCGTAGGCCAGCGTCTTGTACGCCTCAACGCCGTACGGGTTGCTGCCAATCGGCGTCGGCAGGTAGTTCGAGGCGCAGTACCAGCCGTACCGCTCCACCGCCGCCCGCATGATCGTCCAGCGGTCGGGGCTGCCCGACAGCGCGAACACTTTGCCGCCCAACGCCCGTGCCTGCGCCGCCATGGCGAGCGGCGCACTGGCCGAGGTGAACACGACGCACTGCAGCCCCGCCACGGTCGCATAGGCCGCCAGCGCCGCGCCAGCGTTGCCCGACGAGGCGATCACGACGGTCTTCGCCCCGGCCTCCCGCGCCCGCGCCACGACGACCGCCGCCATTCGGTCCTTGTATGACCCGGTCGGGTTGCGCGTCTCGTTCTTCAGGTACAGGTGCTCCAGGCCGACCAGTTCCCCGAGCGTGCGGGCATGGACGAGCGGCGTCTCGCCCTCGCCCAGCCACAGCGCATGTTCGAGCCCGACTGGCAGCAGCGCGTGGTACCGCCAGACGCCGCGCTCGTCCGGGTCGAAGCCGCGCCGCGCTTCCACGGTGCGGAGGGCGCTGGCCGGGTACGTCACCCGCAGGTTGACCGCGTGCCCATCAGCCCGACAGGCCGGGCACCCCGTGACCACATCCCCCACAGGGTAGGCCGTTTGGCAACGAAGGCAGGTCAGGCCAGTGGGTGTACTCATGCGCTTCGTACTTCCCGGTGAGACGTATTCCCCAAGTTTAAGTCATCTCTTTGTATTTAAAGGTCGTCGTAGCCGTAGTACAGAAACATCACGGGGATAACGTCCGCGTCTCCTCCGAGTCACGGGGCTGTCACGGCTGTGGACAACCGACCAGGATGGTGGGGAACAGGCCGGGGGTTGTCCACAGGCGGCCGAAACCGTCCACAACCCCGCCGTGACGCCGCTGTGATCTTTCCACAGGGGGCGAGAGTTCTCCACACCTACCCCCTACTTATCCACAGCTTTTGGGGGAGTTATCCCCCGTTCTCGCCGCCCAAGCAGGATACAGCGGGAAGAAACGCCTGTTCTACTCGCGCTGATACTGTCAACCTGCGGGCCTGGCGCGTCAGTCCGCCAGAACGGTGGCCTGTGTCTGCTCGCGGATAGCGGCCAGGGCGTCACGCAGGGCCGGGCCGTTCGGCCAGGGCACTGCGCCGGCGTACTGGCACACGCCCAGCCCGTCCGCCACGAACACCAGATCAACCCCCGGCACGGCGTTCAGCAGGCGAATGGTGCAGCCGTCGGCCAGCATCAGAGCGACGTTGGCGAGACGTGCAAGCTGTGGCTCGGCGGGGCGGATGCCGGGGATGCGTTGCAGCTCGGCGATGATGGGCGCATGGTCCGTGGCCGGCGGGTCAGGCTGGTCGAAGAAGCCGCGGATCAGGCGCGTCACCCACGGGCTATGGCGCAGCGCGGCGTGGCTGGCCGACGGCGTGACGACGAAGCGAGCGTTCGCCAATCGTGACGATTCGTGCGAGACGGTGCCGTCGTGCGGACCCATCATGTCGCCAACAATCGAGATCGTCGGCACCATCGTGGCGACGGCTTCGGCCTGGGCGCGTCGATTCACCCGTAGGTCGCGCCCGATGGTCAGCCCCAGCGGATCGAGGAAGCCGGCCAGTTCCGCGCCGCCGATGGGGCACCCGACCAGCGCCAGTCGGTCGATGCGTGTCAGCCAGTCAGGGTGCCGCGTCAGCAGCTCAATCCAGATCAGGCCGCCCATCGAGTGCCCGACGGCTCGGACGCGCGCGTCCGGATGCTCCGTCAGCGCCTGCTCGGCCGCCTGCTCCGCAATCTCGATCAGCGGCTCGATGCGGAGCCACGTCCGCACGTAGCCCAGGCTCGGCGCAATGACGCGCGTGCCGGGGGCCGCCAGCGCGTCGCCCAGTCGCTGCATCGCCTGGTTATTGTCAGCCCAACCGTGTTGCGCGAACAGGATCGTTTTGATGGGTTCAGGTGTGCCGGCCATACCTCTATGATGCCGCGCCGGCCGACGCACGTCACTATTGGTTTGCCGAGTCCATTCGGCGGAGTTCACCCTGAGCGAAGCGAATGGGCTCAGGGCAGGCTCTGCGAAGGATCGCACCTCCACCGCCGAGCGTGGCTGTGAGATCCTTCGGCTGCGCTCGCAAGCGTACGCCGCCGGGGGTACCGGTGGGGCGTCGGGTGGCAGCGGCTGATTTCGACTTCGATGACGATGACATGGCGTCTTTGCCGGCCTAGCACAGCAAGGAGCGCGGCCCATGAGCGTCAACCGTGCGGCCATCCTGAGAGGTGCCGGCGCACGATGTCCACGGCGAACCTCAACGCCTTGCCCGAACCGCACATCCAGCCCCTGGACACCCGGCCAGCATCGACGCATGCGGGCGGCATGGCGGCGTTCGGGCGGGTCATCGCGTTGCACGGCGTCCTCTACGCGCAGGAGTACGGCCTCACCATCGGGTTTGAGGCGTACGTGGCCGAGACGATGGCCGAGTTCGGCAAGCTGGCGCGGCTGGGCCTGGATCGGCTGTGGGTGGCCGAGCGCGGCGGCGAGGTGGTCGGCAGCATCGCCATACTCGGCCGGAAAGCGCAGGGCGCGGCGCAGTTGCGCTGGTTCCTGGTGCACTTGGACACCCGTGGCACCGGCCTGGGACGGCTGCTGGTGGCCGAGGCGTTGGCGTTCTGCCGAGCCGCCGGCTACCGCTCCGTCTACCTCTGGACGGTCAACGGGCTGGACGCTGCGGCCCGTCTGTACCGGTCCACCGGCTTCCAAAAGACGGAAACGAAGCCCCCGGCGCACCTCTGGGGGGCCGAACTGTCCGAAGAACGGTACGATCTGACACTTTAAACAGGAAGTACCCTTGCGTTGTCCCGGCTTTTGCCTACAATACAAGGAAGCTCACAAGAGGAGGGCCTCAGCATCCAGTCCCGAAATATGCCACAACGGCCGCCGGCCGGCCCGCGCATCAACCGCGCCATTCGTGTCCCAGAAGTTCGGCTCATCGATGAAGATGGGGCGCAGCTTGGCGTCGTGCCGACCCATCAGGCTTTGGAGATGGCTCGGGCGAAAGACCTCGACCTTGTCGAGGTTGCGGCGAACGCCGTCCCGCCCGTCTGCAAGCTCCTGGATTTTGGTCGTGCGAAGTATGAGCAGACGAAGAAAGAGCGCGAGGCGAAGAAGCATCAGCACGCGATAGAGCTGAAGGAGCTTCGGTTGCGCCCCGGTACGGACGACCACGACGTGGACGTTCGCGCCCGTTCTGCCCGGCGTTTCATTGAGGAGGGCCACAAGGTCCGCCTGCTCGTGCGGTTCCGTGGGCGCGAAGCGGCGCACCCGGAGATTGCACGCGGGCAGATTGATCGCATCGTCAAGTCCCTGGCCGACATCGCAATTGTCGAGCAGGGTCCGATGATGGAAGGTCGGGCCATGTTTGCCGTGCTGACGCGGTCCCGCGCGGCAGCAGCGGCAGCAGCCACGGCTGCCCGTGGGCCGCGTCCGCAAGAGAGCCAACCGCCGGCCCCTGCGACGCCACCCGCACCGGCACTGACCGACGAGACTCCGGCGTAACGCCACGGCGGCCTCATCTGATCCGTTCGTAGGCCTGAACCGACGCAGCAGCCCCGCTGATCCTAGAGGTCAGCGGGGCTGCTGGCATCTAGCGGGCGGCCCAGTTGACCGCCGGCCCGAGGTTAGCGCACCGCGACGCCGGCGGCCTCCACGCGCAGCCGGTAGACTGATGGCCGCGCCGTTACGAACAGCGTCTTCCAGTCCGGGCCGCCCCAGCCACAGTTGGCCGGCTGGTCTGGGAAGATGATCTTGCCGAGCAGCACGCCGGCCGCGCTGTGTACCCAGATGCCGCCGACCGCCGTACAGTAGATGTTCCCTTCGGTGTCCACCTTCATGCCGTCCGGCACGCCCTGGCCCTCGCCTGCCATCGTGGCGAAGATCCGGCCGTGTGCGAGGTTCCCCGCGGCATTGCAGTCGAAGGCGCGGATGTGCGCGCGGGCGCTGTCGTCGATGTACAGCGTGCGCTCGTCCGGCGAGAACGCCAGCCCGTTCGGCCGCTCGAAGTCGTCCACCAGCAGGTGCAAGCTGCCGTCCGGGTCCAGGCGGTAGACCCCCTGGTACGGCAGTTCCTTGCCCTCGGTGAGGTTGACCATGCCGTAGGGCGGGTCGGTGAAGAAGACCGCGCCATCCGAGCGGACCACCACGTCGTTCGGGCTGTTCAGGCGCTTGCCCTGGTAGGTATCGGCCAGCGTCGTGCGGGTGCCGTCCAGCTCGTAGCGACTCAGGCGGCGGTTGCCGTGCTCGCAGGCCAACAGCCGGCCCTGCCGGTCCAGTGTCAGCCCGTTGGAGCCTTTGCCTCCGACCTGTGTCGGCACGTCCAGCGGCCAGCCGCTCGGGTAGATGTGGGTGACGACCTCCGGCCCTTCCGGTCGCTCCGTCCACTTCACGATGCGGTTGTTCGGAATGTCGCTGAACAGCAGATGATCGCCGTTCCAGACCGGCCCTTCGGTGAACGTGAAGCCGCCGGCGATGCGCTCGACGATGGTGCCTTCTGGGATCAGGCGCAAGAACGCCGGATCGTGAACCTCAAATCGTGATTCCACGCAGTACAACCCCCCCCTGATGCGACGGGCGCGCCGGCGGCAACGTCCGGGCTGTGCCTGACGCCTACGCCCGCAGCATCGCGAACGTCTGCTCCAGCGTCCTGATTCGCCCGAACATCTTCATTGCCACGTTCATCGCCCAGTCGTGCGCTTCCTTGTTGCCGCCGTAGCAGACTTCGCGCACCACCACGGCCATGATGTCCATGTTGAACGCCTCGCGCACGCTCGTCTCGACGCCCCGGTTCGAGCCGCCGCCGCCGATGATGATGGCGTCGCGCCGGAGCATCCGCAGCAACTCGCCGACGCCGGTGCCGTAGAAGGCGCTCGGCCGGCGCTTCAAGAACACGTAGTCCTCGGGCTTCGGCGCGATCAGGTTGGGGAACTCGGAGTCGTCGGAGCCTTCGACGGTGTTGGTCAGCGGCGGCGTGCCCGTCTCGGCGCTCAGGTCAGTGGGCAGCATCACCACATCCGCGCCGTCGGCCCGGCTGACCGGCGTGGTGTAGATGATTGGGATGCCAAGCTCTCGGCAGCCGTTGATGAGCACCGCCCACGACTCCAGGGCCGGGCGCATCCGCTCGCGGGCGGCCGGGTCGCTGGGCGTGAGGATGCGCTTGCAGACGTCGTAGGCGATCAGTGCGGTCCGGGCCGGATCGAGACGCTCCGTCGATGCGGTCATCCAGAAACCTCCGTTGTGTGCATGTGCGGGCAGCGGAAGATCGTCTCAGATGTATTGCAGCAACTGGAAGTTGATGCCGCTCATCTCCTCTGCCGAAATCGTCGTGACGATAGTGCCCGGCAGCGTCCCGATGCGATGATCCGGCACCGTGAAGCCGCGCGCGCGAGCATGGGCGATGGCCGCCTCCAGGTCCGCGACCTCGAACGAGCAGGAGGAGCCGAGGCCCGGCGGGCGCTGCCGAATCGGGCTGTCCGGCGAGGACGGCCCGAGCAGTTCCAGGATCGCGTCGCCAATCCTCAACTGCCGCACGACGACCGTGGGTGACACCACCTCGCCGATGGTCGGCACGCCGAGCACCTCGTCCCAGAAGCGGCAGGACCGGTCCAGGTCGGGGGCGACCGCCGCCAGGTGATCCAGCCGCTTGAGGGGCAGCGCGTGCTGCCCGAGTGTGGCGAACTGGGCGTGCCGCTGGGCCAGGGTGCTGGTGTACTCGACCAGCCCGATGGGCGTCGCAGCGTCTGGCAGGTCTTCCAGCATCGCGATCTCGTAGAGACGCTGGCCCTCATGCGTGGCGACGGAGCGCATCGTCGCCTTGACGCCGCGCTCCGTCAGGGCCGACAGCGCATCGTCCAGGCTGTTGACGGTCAGGAAGATGCGCGACAGCCCCGTGTCGCCGGTCTGGCGCAAGCGCTCGCCGATGGGCGTCGTCTCCAAGAGTTCCGGTCCGCCCGGCCCCAGAATCTCGATGCAGAACATGTTGTCCGGGCCGCCCACGGGCACCAGCCGCAGGGCCGCGCCGGACGTGTAGTTGATGCGCGTTGGCGACACAACCAGCCCGAGCCGCTCGAACGGCTCGGCCTTCTTGTCGGTGTCCCAGGTCGCCAGGACGACGAGATCAATGCCTTCGTACAGCACGCGTGGCTCCCCTACCGTGTGCGACGAGCGTTACGCCTCGTCGGCCGGTGCTTGCGCGGTCTTCGGTGTCTCGCCGGGCTGCAACCGCCAGGGCGTCTTGCGGCAGCCCGCGCGGTCGTAGCGGTGAAACTCGCTCGGCTCCTTGATGCCGAGGCGAATGGTCGGCTCGGTACCGACTGGCTCAATATGGTGCCAGTGGTACTTCGGGGCAATGATGAAGTCGCCGGCTTTCGCGTGGATCGGCGCGTCCTCGTGTTCGTTCTCGATCCACCAGTCGATCTCGCCCTTCAGCACGACCCACCACTCGTCGTGCTGGTGGTAGTGGGTGTCGTTCGGCTGGCCCGGCGGGTGGCAGATCACGAACGCTTCCATATCCTCGGTCATCACCAGCGGCTCGACCCACGGTGGCTCGCCGTGCCGCGCGATGATTGCGTCCAGGTTGGCGACGAGCGCGCCGATGTTCAGGATCGGTGACATGGGCGCAGGCTGGACCGGCTTCGGCTCTTGGACCGCCATCGGTTCTCCCTCCATCATTGGCAGGTAGTGACAGGCCATTCGCGGCATCATAGCCCGGCGGGTAGGGCAGCCTCTGGCTGGCAGGTGGGGCACCAGTACGTCGAGCGCGCGTGCGGCCCCTGCACGACCCGCCGGATGGTGGCTCCACAGCGCGTACACGGCTGGCCGGCCCGGTCGTAGGCCCAGAGCGCGCCGCGCTGGAGGCCGTGCGTCGTGCGGCGCTGGGCTGCCCCGACGTTGCGCTGCAGTTGCCGGCGAGCCGTGCGGATCAGCCGGAGTAGCGTGTCGTCGTCCAGGCCGCTGACCCGCGCGAACGGGCTGACCCGCTCCAGAAACAGCACCTCGCTCTTATAGACGTTGCCGATGCCGGCCATGATCGATTGATCCAGCAGCGCGTCCGCGATCTCCAGGGCGTGGGCGGCGCGGAGCCGAGCCAGCGCGTCGGCTTCGGCGAAGGCCGGCGACAGCAGATCCGGCCCGAGCCGTTGGAGCGCGGCGTGCTCGGCCAGTTGCCCGCCGCGCAGTAGCTCGACCTCGGGGGCGCTGAAGCAGACGGCCACCACGTCGCCGGCCTCCAGCACGACCCTGGCGAAGCGGGCCGGCTTGTGCCAGCGCGACCCCTGTCGGTACAGGTGCCACGATCCCGTCATCCGCATGTGCGTCCGCAGGGTGGCCTCGCCCGATGCGGGAGGCTGGTCGAATTCGGCAGGCGCGTCAGTGCCGGCACCGACGCGCCGCCCCGAGAAGTGGATCAGCAGGTGCTTGCCGCGCGCTTCGACGCTGGCGACCTGGCTGCCGACGACGCCAAGCTCTTGGCCGCGCCCGTCGACGCCCGGCACCGACGACGTGAAGCGCGTGACCGTCCGGCCGACGAGCACGCCGGCCAGGGTGGCCGCGCTGGTCGCGATGGTATCGCCCTCAGGCACGGCGCACCCTTACGGCTGGTCTGGCAGACTGGTTGCCCCTCTCCCACGTGTGGGAGAGGGGTCGGGGGTGAGGGCGGTCGCCGGTCAGTTGAGCGCCCCGTAGATGATCGCCCGCAACTCGCGGCTCAGGTTGTAGCGAGTGGCCGGAGTCGATCCGGGCAGGTACTGCGTCATGAAGACGACGGCAAGGTCTTCGGCCGGGTCGATCCAGAAGAGCGTGCTGGCCGCGCCGGACCAATTGTACTCGCCGGCCGAGCCGGCAATCTGGCTGTCGGCGGTGTCGAGCGCCACCGAGAACCCGAGGCCGAACCCGTTGCCGGCGAACGACGACTGATACCGCCCAGTGAACGACGATTCGTAGATCGTCTGGTCGTCGGTCAGGTGGTTGCGCGTCATCAGTTCCAGCGTCTTGCGGCCGAGGATTCGGACGCCGTCCACGGTGCCCTCGCCAAGCAGCATCTTGCAGAAGCGCAGGTAGTCGCCGGCTGTGGACACCAGCCCCCCGCCGCCCGACAGGAACGTCGGCTCATCGACGTAGGTCCGGCCAACCCAGTCTGGCGCGACCTCAATGCCGCCGCCAGATGCCGGGCGGTAGTTGGTGGCGAGGCGGTCGCGGTGCTGCGTCCAGAAGCCGGTGTCGGTCATGCCGAGCGGCTCGAAGATGTGCTGTTCCAGGTAGGCGTCGAGCCGCTGCCCGCTAATGACCTCAACGAGATGGCCCACCACGTCGGTCGAGATCGAATACAGCCAGGCGGTGCCCGGCGAGAACTCCAGCGGCAGCGTGGCGAGGTGGTCCACCATCGCTTGTAGCGTCGGCACGTCCGGCCCGCCAATCCCAAGCTCGCGGTAGGCGGCGTCGACGTTGGTGTGCATCGTGTGGCCGTAGGTCAGGCCAGACTGGTGCGACAGCAGGTCACGCACGGTCATGTGTCGGTCGCAGGGGACCGTCTGGAAGTTCGGGTAGCTGCCGGTTTCGTAGACCCGCAAGTGTTCCCAGGACGGGATGAATTTGTAGACCGGATCGTCAATCTGGACGAGGCCGCGCTCGAACAGCTGCATCAGGGCCACGGACACAATCGGCTTGGTCATCGAGTAGATGCGGTAGATGGTGTCGTCGCGGACCGGGCGGGCGGCCTTGCGGTCCATCATGCCCTGGGCGCTCCAGTGGACCGTCTCGCCGCGATACTGCACCACCGTCAGCGTGCCCGGCAGTT
>JBBQBU010000041.1:0-19421 GCA_038318015.1 Chloroflexota bacterium
GCAGACGCTGCCCCAAGAGACCGCGTCCAGGCGGACGCACTCCGGCAGCCCTCCCGCCCGACCGACTGGGGTCTGCACGCGGGTTCGCCTGCCGATGCTACCCTGTCGCAGTTCCCGGACGGTGCGCTCGGCACGAACGGCTCCAGCCCCGGCAACGTCGGGCATGGGCCGGGCAGTGCGCTTGGCGATGCTTTTGGCAAGGCCGCGAGCGGCACGGGGCGGAGTCTGGCCCACGGCGCTGGGCACGCTCCTGGCTCCAGCGGACTAGTGGCGGCGCCTGCCCCGGACTTCTCTGCTCTGGCCGATGCGCTGGCGCAGGCCCGGCCTGACAGGGGAGTCGTCGGCATGGGCAGTGGCACCGGCCCGGACTTCTCTGCCCTGGCCGATGCGCTGGCGCAGGCTCGCCGCAGCACGGAGGTCGTCGGGATTGGGGGCGATGTCCCTGCGTCGGCAGTATCCCAGACGGTGGGAAATGGGATCGGCGGTGCGTCAGCGGCGTGGCTCCTGGCCGGAGCGTTCGCCCGCGCGGAGTCACCGACGCCGCTGCCCCGGACGGTCAACTGCCCCAGTTGCGCGCGGTCACTGCCGTACGGCCACCGGTTCTGCGGCTACTGTGGCGACCCGATGGACAAGACGCTGTCTTGACACGCGGATGGCGTTGTTCTCCCCCTCTCCCGTTTGCGACACGGCGAGGCCGTAGGAGGGGCAGCCCACCAGGGGATCCTTCGGCTACACGAACGGCGGGCCCCCTCGGCTCTGCCGCCTCCCCGCGTCGCCGGATCTCCACGGCTCGGTAGTTCGTGAGGGGGCCGGGGGCGAGGGGTCCACACTAACCTACTAGCCTGTCACATGAGTATTGATGGGTCGCAGCAAGTCATGTCATCCCGACCGACGCGAGCTTGCGAGCGGAGCGGAGGGATCTCGGCAACGGATATCCCGACCGAGAGATCCCTCGATTGCGCTCGCAAGCTCGCTGCACAAATATCGTCACGCTGCGCGCAACGACATCATTTTCAATGACATATTGTTTTTACCGTGAGGTTTAGGTTAGTGCATGGTTCTGGCATGCCGAACCGGCACCATACTGTGAACGATGTCATTCTTGCTCTCCGGCGCGCACCGCCTACCCTGCTCGGGATGACATTGTTAGGCCCTCATATTCTGTGTGACAGGCTATCACTCCGGTTGCTCTTCGACCACCAGCCGCTGATAGAAGCGCCGGTGCCGCGTCTGCGCTGCTGCCAGCCGCTTGTGCGCGTCGGCGTCAGGCTCATACGTGCCCCGCAGCGCAGTGGGCATCGTCTCGACGTTCTCGACGGCCCCCAGGCGCTCGAGCACCAGCAGCGCCGCCCCACGGCTAGACCCCTCACGTTCTCCTGATGCCACGACCGGCCGCCCCAGCGCATCGGCCATCATTTGCGCCCAGGCCGGCGACTTTTGCAGCGCACCGCCCGTCGCGATCACCTGCTCCGGTGCCGGCAGCACACTCGTCAGAATGCCGTACATCAGGGCGAAGCGCAGCGACACCGCTTCCAGGCCAGCCCGCAGAATCTGGATCGGCTCCGTTGCCTGCGACAGTCCCAGGATCGCTGCGCGGGCGTGCGCCGCGTAGCCCGGACCGCGTTCGCCAGCGATGAACGGCAGCACGGTCAGGCCGTGGGCGTCGGCGGCCATCTCCGCCAGTTGTTGCTCGGCGGCGCGCGTGGACGGCAGACGCAGCGTGTCGCGCAGCCACGCGAACAGATTGCCGCCGTTCGAGTCGGCGCACCCCAGCACGAAGCGGTTTTCGTCCACGCGGTAGCACCACGCGCCCCAGGGGATCGCCGTGCGCTCGCCACGCCACGCCACGCGAATAGCGGCCGACGTGCCGACCATCATCGCCATGCGCTCCTGCGTCACGCAGCCGCTGCCAACATTGCTGACCGCACCGTCTCCCACGGCCGGGAACCATCGCGCGCCGGCGAGGGCCGGCCAGCGTGTGCGGTACTCGGCGCGCAGGCTGTCGAACGCATCGCCCTGATTCGCAATCGGCAACATCCGCTCCGGCTCCAGGTCCAGCGTGACCAGCATCTCGGTGTCCCAGCGCTGATCGTTCTGGTGCAGCAGCCCAGTGCCGGAGGCCATTGACACGCCGCAGACGGCGCGCTCCAGCAAGCGTAGGTGCAGGAACTCGCCGAACGAGACCCACCGCTTCGTCTTCGCGTAGGCGTTGGGGTCGGCCTGCTTCAGCCACAGCAGCTTGGCCGGCCAGTAGCTCCAGTGCAGCAGGCAGCCGGTCCGGGCATGGATGGCGTGTTCGTCCAGGCGCACGCGGAGGTCGAGCATCTCGGCGCGGGCGCGCGAGTCCGCCCAGAGCAGCAACGGCGTCGTCGGCCGGTTGTCGGCGTCGATGCCGAGGAAGCTGTGCCAGAACGTCGCGATTGCCACCGCTTCGATCTTGAAGCCGTCGCCAGCTTCGGTGGAGGCAGCCTGCACCGCCTCGTCAATGACGCCGAGCGTCAGCGCGAGCAGCTTCTCAGGGTCGAAGGTCGCCGCGCCGTCTGCGTTCGTTTCCAGCGGCGTTTCAGCAGCGGCTGCCGTCCCGCGCACGCTGCGCGCCCGCCCGTCGTACAACTCGGCGCGCACCGAGGTGGTGCCGACATCAATCGCCAGCACCAGCGGCGCCTGGGCATTTTTTCCTGTGACGGACGGCATCGTCCAGACCTCAGCGCCGGCGATTATGGCCGCGCGTGGAAATGTTGGCGCAAGGGTAATCCGCCGGTGCGGTCGGCTGCTGCAGCGCCACGTTAAGGCCGCTCAGGGAGCAGGCGGCCGGATGCGGCAGGTGTACACGAACGCGGGCGGCAGGTTCAGGATGACCGACCGGTAGTGGACGTTCCCGAAGACATCCAGCAGATGGGAGCGCAGCATCCGTGAGTACTGGTAGCCGACGAAGACGCCACCCGGAGCCAGTGACCGCTGCACGGCCTCGAGGATGCCACGCGCGACTGGCTTCGGCAGCAGCGAGTACGGGATGCCGGATACCACCGCATCGACGCGCGGCCAGCCGGCTTGCGCGACCACTATGTCAAGGTGCTCAGCCGAGGCCTGGATGGGCACGAGGCGCGGGTCGCGGATGGTGCGGCGCAGATGCGCCACGAACGAGGCGTTGGTATCGACGGCCAGCAACTTTCCATCTGGTGCCAACTGGTCGAGAATGGCTTGCGTGAAGACGCCCGTGCCTGGGCCAAGCTCGGCGATGTAGCGCGCCTGGCTGAAGTCGATCCGCCCGACGACCTCACCTGTCAGGAACCGCGAGCTAGGCGTGAGCGAGCCGAGTTCGCGCGGATTGCGGACCCACTGCTTCAGAAAGCGGAGGCGGGACTGCACGGCTGTGCTCCGAATGCGCGATTCACGTCAGGCGTGTGCCTCGAGTTTTGCTTGAGGTGTTGGCTGGCGCGAACCCTGACACACCACACGGCCAGGGCGGCGGCAGTATACACCCTGCACTCGTGTTCGCCCGGCTGTGATTGCGCAAGCCAACCGCCATGGGGCCGTGTCGCCACGAAGCTAGCACGCGACGGGTGGGCCGTATGCCACGCCCCAGGCAACAATGGCGTCCTGTTGGTCATGGCGCACATGTCCGACTGGTGTGCTGATGCTGTACATATGGGAACGCCGCGCGTGGGCCCCGGCATGCGCTCGCCGCTGTGACAGTCAGCGCGCCAGAACAGGAGTCTCGCCGTGGTGCTTGGCATGTCTCTCGTAACGTTCACCGTGCTCCACGTCATCATCAGTCTCGTCGGCATCGTCACCGGCCTGGTCGCCGTTCTCGGGATGCTCAGCGCGAAGCGCCTGCCAATCTGGACGGCGGTC
This sequence comes from Chloroflexota bacterium, assembly GCA_038318015.1. Lineage (GTDB taxonomy): Bacteria > Chloroflexota > UBA6077 > UBA6077 > JACCZL01 > JADZEM01. Next base: position 3,856 of record JBBQBU010000041.1, read on the forward strand.
TTCCTCGCGACGACGGTCCTGACCAGCGTGACGGGCTTCATGTTCCCGTTCACGACAGTCAAGCCCTCGCACATCTTCGGCGGTATCTCACTGGTGTTGCTGGCGCTGGCGGTGATCGGGCTGTACCGGTTCAACCTGGCGGGGCCGTGGCGGCGGGTCAACGTCATCACGGCGCTGGTGTCGCTCTACCTGAACGTCTTCGTGCTGGTGGTTCAGTCGTTCCAGAAGGTGCCGTTCCTCGCGCCGCTCGAGCCGACCCCGTCTGAGCCGCCGATCGCCGTGGCTCAACTGGTGGTACTGGTTGTCTTCATCTGGCTGGGCTTCAAGGTGGTGCGCGGGTTTCACCCCGGCTCGTTGCGGGCGCGTCTCGGCCTCGTCTGACACCGGCGCATTGGCATACCCGGCAACTTGCTTCCGTTTGCTACCCCTCTCTGGGCCACCTATACTCAGAGCGCGAGCGTTCGAGCACGTCGCTGTGCAGGCTTTCTGCACGGCTCATGGTTGCCGGGCACGCGCGCACCCCTCGACGGAAACGGTATCGGAGGCTGCCCGGTGGGTTCAGCGAAGCAGTATCGACCAGTCGTAGACGGTGGCGTGACATTCGCCGCTGGCTTTACGGCGGGCGCGGTCTACGCTGGCATCAAAACGCCAGGGCCAGAGAAGCTCGATCTGGCGATCCTTTCCTCGGATCGCCCGGCCGTGCTGGCTGGCATCTTCACCCGCAATGCGTTCTGCGCCGCACCGGTGGTTGTGTCGAGGGAGAAGGTGGCGACGAGGCGGGCACGCGCCGTGATCGTCAACGCGGGCAACGCCAACGCCTGCACCGGCGAGCAGGGGCTTACTGACGCTCGCGAGATGGCCGCGCTGGCTGCTGCGAAGATCGATGGCGATCCTTCCGAGGTCGTTGTCGCGTCTACGGGCGTCATTGGCGTGCCGATGGAGATGGACAAGATCCGCGCTGGCGTGGACGAGATCGAGTTTGTGGCAGACGGCGGTACGCGGTTCTCGCGCGCCATCATCACGACCGACACGCACCCGAAGACGGCCGGTGCCGAGTTGGAGCTTGGTGGCCGGACGGTCCGCATCGGCGGGGCGGCCAAGGGCGCGGGCATGATCCACCCGAACATGGCGACGCTGCTGGCGTTCGTCACGACGGACGCTGCCGTGGACCCGGAGTTTTTGCAGGCCGCGCTCAGCAAGGCCGGTGCTGACTCGTTCAACATGATCTCGGTGGACGGCGACACCAGCACGAACGACACGCTGGTGGTGTTGGCAAACGGCGCGGCCGGCAACCCGGTCGTGACGGGAGGCGCGGACGGCGAGGCTTTCACCGCTGCACTCACCTACGTCTGTGGCGAGCTCGCAAAGGCCATCGTGTCGGACGGCGAGGGCGCAACCCGCCTCATCAAGGTGGAAGTGCGCGGTGCGGCCTCGGACAGCGACGCCCGCGATGCCGCGCGATCGGTCGTGCGGTCCAGTCTGGTCAAGGCGGCAGTGTACGGTGGCGATCCAAACTGGGGCCGGGTGCTTTGCGCCATCGGCTACTCGGGGGCGCAGGTGGACCCAATGGCGGTTGACCTGTTCGTCGGTGACGTGCAACTGGTGAAAGCCGGTGCCCCGGTACCCGGCTGCCGCGAAGCTGCCGGCCCGGTGATGAAGGAGAAGGAGGTCGCCTTTGTGGCGGACCTCCATGTCGGTGACGCTGGGGCGACGGCGTGGGGCTGTGACCTCACCGAAGCGTACGTCGTCGAGAACAGCGCCTACACGACCTGAGGACGACGTTGGTGACAGATACTCCCGCATCAGGCTTCGATACTATCCATCTGGCCGCTGCCATCAAGGAAGCGGTGCCGTACGTTGCTCGCTACGTCGGCAAGACGGTGGTCATCAAGATTGGCGGCAGCATCCAGGGGGACGGCACCGCCCTGGAAGATGTAGTGACTCTGGCGCGGCTCGGTGTCAAGCCGGTCATCGTGCACGGCGGCGGCCCGATGATCTCCGAGTGGCAGGGCCGCATGGGCCTAGAAACGAAGTTCGTGGACGGCCGCCGCTTCACCGACGAGATAACGCTTGATCTCGCGCGGATGGTGCTGATTGGCAAGGCAAACAGCGACCTTGTGGCGCATCTGATTTCGCTGGGCGGGCGGGCGGTCGGCCTGTCCGGCATTGACGGCGGCCTGATCCGGGCGAAGGTGCGCGATCCGAAACTCGGGTTGGTGGGCGAAGTGACTCACGTTGACCTGGCCCCGGTCAAGGCGCTGATGGACGCCGGGTTCCTGGTCGTCGTCGCGCCGTCGGCGGCTGACGACACCGGCCAACCGCTCAACATGAACGCCGACTCCATCGCTGGCGACCTCGCGCGTTCCCTCGAAGCCGAGAAGCTGGTGATGTTCACCGACGTGGACGGCGTGCGGGACAAGACGGGCAAGGTGCTCTCGACACTGTCCATCGCGCAGATTGCGACCTTGATCGCCTCGGGCGAGATCAGCGGTGGCATGATCCCGAAGGTCGAGGCGTGCGTGCGCGCCCTCGACACGGTGCCGCGTGCTCACATTCTGGACGGGCGGGTTCCGCACGCCCTCCTCGGCGAACTGTTCACCGATGCTGGCGTCGGCACCATGATTACGCAGGATGGCGCTGCGTGACGCCGATCTTCGTGCCGCACCATACCCGCTTCAGGCGACGCACACACTGATCGTCGGTCGGTGGTTTGGGGCTGTCGGCCACCGTGAACGCATGGTGCAGAGCTGTTTTGTCGGGCGCTCGTAGGCGCTCGTGTCACGAGAGGAATGTGCATGTCTCGCTGGATTGATCTCGAAGCACAACGGTACATGTCCGTCGCCAAGCGCACACCGGTTGTGCTGGTGCGCGGCCAGGGCTGCCGCGTCTGGGATGAGAACGGCAAGTCGTACCTGGATATGGTCGGCGGCTGGGCCGTCAACACGCTGGGCCATAGCTCGCCGGTCATCGTGGACGCCCTGACCGAGCAGGCGTCGCAGTTGATCCACACCTCGAACCAGTTCTACACCGTCCCCCAACTCGAGTTGGCCGACTTGCTGGTGCAGAACTCGTGCTTCGACCGCGTGTTCTTCTCGAACAGCGGCGTCGAGGCGAACGAAGGCGCGGTCAAGCTGGCACGAAAGTACGGCCAGCACAAGCGGAACGGTGCCTACGAAGTCATCACCACGGACCACTCGTTCCACGGGCGGTCGTTGGCGATGCTCACGGCCACCGGCAAGCCGGCCTACAAGCAGGATTACGGCCCGTTGCCGGCCGGTTTCCTGGCCGAGCCGGTCCCGTACAACGACCTTGAGGCCGTGAAGGCCGCCACGACCGACAAGACCTGTGCGGTGATGGTCGAGCCGGTCCAGGGTGAGGGCGGCGTCAACCCGGCCACGAAGGAGTATCTGCAAGGCCTCCGCGACTGGTGCGACGAGAAGAACCTCGTGCTGATCTTCGACGAGGTGCAGACCGGCGTCGGGCGGCTCGGGACGCTCTGGGGCTACGAACTGTACGGCGTTGAGCCAGATGTGATGACGCTGGCGAAGGGTCTCGGCGGCGGCGTGCCGATCGGCGCGATCCTTTGCAAAGAGAAGGTCAACGTCTTCACTTACGGCGACCACGGCTCGACGTTTGGTGGCAACCCGCTGGCGACGGCGGTGGCGCTGGCCGTCGTCCGCACCACGCTGAAGGAAGACCTGCCGGGCCACGCCAAGAAGGTCGGCAACTACTTGCAGAAGAAGCTGAACGCCCTCCGGCCCGACCGCCCGTACATCACGGACGTGCGCGGCTACGGCTTGCTGGTCGGCATCGAGTTCGACTCGGACATCGCCGCCGAGGTGATGGTCAAGCTGATCGAGGCGGGCGTGCTGATGAACGCCCCGGCCGGCAACATCCTGCGGTTTATGCCGCCGCTGGTGCTGACCGAGGACGAGGTTGACGAGGTCGTCGGCAAGTTGGCGACGGCGCTGGATGCAGTGAAGGCGAAGACCCCCGCCTAGACCAAGACCATCAGGCAACCCCTGCGACCTGTAGAGAAGCTGTGCAGCCTCTCATGTCATCCCGACCGATGTCGTTGCGGGCAGCGTGACGATATTTGTGGAAACGAGCTTGCAAGTGAAGCAGAGGGATCTCGGCACCTGATATCCCTGTCTTGAGATCCCTCGATTTCGCTCGCAAGCTCACTCCATTCGGGATGACGTGAGTGGGGGCTGATATGCCCGTCAGGCCGTGGCGTCCGTGGTGCCCGTCGCCGGCGTGGCTAAGCCGGGGTGCCACAGGCGGCGGCGCATGCGTTCAAGCAGGCTCGGGCCGGGCGCTGCCTGCGCGGATAGCGACGTAGCGAGGCGGTCCGATGCTGCTGCCATCATCATCTCGCGGCAGCGGGCCTGCAACAGGTGGAACTCGAGATCGGGCGACATGGCGCGTCCTCCAGGGTGGCGTGCCGCGTCGGTAATCAGGAATGACGCGACCTCTACGACAGTCTAGGCGCGCTACTCGCCAGGGGCTGTGCCGCCGGGCAACCCGCCGCCGTTCGGCAGATGACATCCAGAACGCGCCGACATGATCTGGCCGAGTGCAGCGTGACTGGTACGACAGCGGCCGAAACGCGGACACCAGGCCGGCGTGTGCGGCCTGCCTACTCGTCGCCGGGGTGGGCTGCGCGCGTCAGCCGGTCCAGGATGGCGAGGCCCAAGCCGGCCGAGCCGGTCGTCCGGGCATACATCGCGTCGCAGCCGGCCGCGTCCAGCGAGCGCATCGCGGCGAACAGGCGGCCGGCAACGCTGGCAAGGTCGCGCTCACTGCCGAGCGGCGCAACCTGGAGTTGGTCGGCAAGGTCGGCCAGCAGCGGCGCGTCCTCGTCCAAGAGCAGCACGCCGACCCGGCGGCCGTCTTGGACGGCGCGCTCGATGGCGCGCCGGAAGGCCGGGGACGTCTCGGCCGGTTCGCCAGTCAGCAGGAATAGCGAGGCGCGTGGCGAATAGTGCTTCGCCAGCAGCCCCGGCGATGCCGTCCGCCCCGCCTCCCCGAGCAGCAGCGGCACCGGCGGGTCGAGCTCGGCCAGGGCATCGGCGATGGCTTCGGGCGTGGTGGCTCCCGGCCGCAGCAACCGGACATCGCTGTCCGTGACGGCAACTACCGTGGACTCGATGCCGTGGGGGGCCGGGCCGCCGTCGAGGATCAGGTCTACCCGGTCGCCCAGGTCTTCGACGACGTGGCTGGCGAGGGTCGCGCTGGTCCGCATGAACAGGTTGGCGCTGGGGGCGGCTATCGGCAGGCCGGCCGCGCGGATCAGCGCCTGTGCGACCGGGTGGCTCGGCACGCGGACAGCAACCGTGGGAAGGCCGGCTGTCGCCACGTCCGGGACGGCCGGCTGCTTGGGCAGCACGAGCGTCAGCGGGCCGGGCCAGAAGCGGGCGGCCAGGGCGCGGGCGATGGGAGGCACGCTGGTCACGATGCGCGGCAAGTCGTCGGCCGACGCTAGATGCACGATCAGCGGGTCGTTCAGCGCCCGCCGCTTGGCTTCGAAGATGCCTTGCACGGCGGCCTCGTCCAGTGCGTTCGCCCCCAGTCCGTAGACCGTTTCGGTGGGGAAGGCCACCAGCCCGCCGCGCCGGATGATCGCCGCCGCCCGCTCGATGATGGCCGCTTCGGGGTGTTCCGCATCAACCCGCACAACATTCCCGGCACGTGTAGGTCGGGATCCATATGCAGGCTGGTTCATGCGCGCCACTCGGAGCGGTGATGCTGCACGCCGAACGTGGCTGCTGAGCCGCAACAACCGGAGCGATTCCTCACTTCGCCGCCCCCTCTCCCGCTTGCGGGAGAGGGGGGGATATCCTGTGGCGCTGCTCCACGGCGTACCCAACCTATGCGTCCAGGAATCAGAATGCGAGATTTAGAACCGAACTCGTACGTGCCCCTGCACTTCGCCCCCCCCTCTCCCGCTTGCGGGAGAGGGGGCCGGGGGGTGAGGGATCGTTCCCGATGAGGCCGGGGGGCCGTGGGGAGGGATCGTTCCCGCGTTCCGTGACCGGGTCGGGGGGTGAGGGACGCACTCACGGCAAGTCCAGGCGCAGCACGCGCCCCAGGCCGGCAAGGTCCGGGATGATGCGGCAGGTAGCCGCAGGCAGTAATGCGGCGGCAGGGGCCATCTGCTCCGGGTCGAGCTCCAGGAGGATGGAGCCGCCAGGGCGTACCACCCGCCCCACATCGGCCAACAGCATGCGCACAAGGTCGAGGCCGTCCGGGCCACCATCCAGCGCAAGGTGCGGCTCCCAGTTCCGAACGTCGGGCATCAGCGTCGGGATGCGGCCGGCCGGGATGTACGGCAAGTTTGCCACGATCAGATCAGCCGGCGCGCGCAGCCACGAGAGCAGGCTGCCGCGCACCAGGGCCAGGCGCCCGGCCAGCCCGAGTCGCTGTCGATTCCCGGCGGCAACGGATAGCGCGTCCGGGCTCAGGTCGCAGGCGACGACGTGGACGTACGGAGCTTCTAGGGCCAACGTGCAGGCGATGGCCCCGCTGCCGGTCCCCACATCCACGACCAGCGGCGGGGCCGAGCCAGTGTCACGCGGCTGCTTTAGGATCGCCAATGCCTCTTCGATGAGCGTCTCCGTCTCGGGGCGGGGCACCAGCACGCGGCGGTCTACCAGGAAGTTGCGCCCGTAGAACTCGCGCTCCCCGACGACGTAGGCGAACGGCTCGTGCGCGGCGCGGCGCTGGATGGCAGCGCGCACCCGAGCGGCATCGGCTGGCGCGACGGGCGCGTCCGGCCATGCCAGCAGCGCCGAGTCGGTCAGCCTCAAGACGTGGGCCACCAGCCAGCGCGCCTCAGTGCGTGGCTGCTCCAGTCCGCCCGCACGGAACGCAGTTGCCGCCGCAGCGATCAGCACCGCGACGGTCGCCTCATGCTCATTCGGTGCTGCGCGCTCCACCATGACGACGGGGAGCGTCAGCCCTCGACCTCGCGCTCGGCGGCCAAGGTCAACTGGTCGATGAGCGGCTCAATGCCACCTTCCATCACGTCCGGCAGGTTGTGGAGCGTCGCGCCGATGCGGTGATCAGTCACGCGATTCTGCGGGAAGTTGTAGGTCCGAATCTTCTCGGCGCGGTCGCCGCTGCCAATCTGCGACCGGCGCATCTGGTCCGTTTCAGCCTGGGCGCGCAGGCGCTCGCGCTCGTAGAGGCGGGCGCGCAAGACGGCCATCGCGCGGGCCTTGTTCTTCAATTGCGACCGCTCGTCCTGGCAGATGACCACCAGCCCGGTCGGCTTGTGGGTGATCCGCACCGCTGAGTCGGTTGTGTTCACGCTCTGGCCGCCGTTGCCGCCCGACCGGTACACGTCGATGTGCAACTCGTTCGGGTCGATGTTCACCTCGACCTCGTCGGCCTCGGGCATCACCACGACGGTGGCCGTTGAGGTGTGGATGCGTCCGCCGGCTTCCGTGACAGGCACCCGCTGGACACGGTGCACGCCGCTCTCCCACTTCAGTTTGGAGTAGGCACCCTTGCCGCGCACCTCGAACGTGACTTCCTTGATGCCCTTCACGTCCGTCTCGTTCGTGTTCATGATCTCGTGCTTCCAGCCCCGGCGCTCGGCGTAGCGGAGGTACATCCGCATCAACTCGCCAGCGAACAGGCTGGCCTCATCGCCGCCGGTGCCCGCCCGCACTTCCACGATCACGTCGCGACTGTCATTCTTGTCGCGCGGACGCATCAACTCCTTTAGCTCGTTGTAGACGCCTTCGCGCTCCGCTTCCAGCCGACGCATCTCCTCGCGCACGAACGCCTTCATCTCGTCGTCCAGGCTATCGTCGAGCATGGCGGCGGTGTCGGTCAACTGCTGGTCAACGCCGCAGTATTTCTCGTAGAGCGCCACCGTCTCCGCCGTCTCGGACTGCTCGCGGCCGTACTTCTGGAGCAACTCCGGGTCCGACGCGACCTCGGGCTTGGACAACTCGGCGGACATCTCGTCGTACCGCTGCTTCATCTCGTCGAGTCGCTGAAGGAGCGGCGATGCGGTCCCTGTCATAACTGTCATGATCCGGCCTCCTGCTGGCCGTTCGTGCCCCGCACGGCCGGTCCCAAATGCGTGGTCAGGTCGGCGAACGCGACCGTCTGCTGATCGCCCCCCGCCAGATCCTTGACCGTCGCCTGTTGCTGTTGCACTTCGTCGTCGCCCAGGATCACGGCAACCCGTGCGCCGCTGGTGCTGGCCTGCCGCATCCGTGCCTTCATGCTGCGGTCACCCGTCCCGACGACAACGGCCAGCCCGTCGCGCCGGGCCTCTTCAGCCAGCCGCGCTGCCGCTAGCTTGGCAGCCGCCCCGAGCGGCGCGAAGAATACATCTGGCGTCTCGGACGTCGGCAGCGGACAGCCCTGCTCGCGCAGGTTCAGGATGATACGGTCCATGCCGGCCGCAAACCCGACGCCGGGCGTGTGCCTGCCGCCCAGGATTTCGGCCAGGCCATCGTAGCGCCCGCCGCCGCCGATAGTGGACTGCGAGCCGACCCGCGGCGGCACCACCTCGAAGACGGTGCGGGTGTAGTAGTCCAGCCCGCGCACCAGGCGGGGCGTCAACTCGTACGGCAGGCCCATCGCGTCGAGGTAACCTTTGAGGCTGGTGAAATGCGCTTCGCAGGCATCGCACAGGTGGTCGATGGTGCGCGGCGCGGCGTTCGCCAGTGGCTGACACGACGGCACCTTGCAGTCGAGCAGCCGGAGCGGCGCGCTGCGGAGCCGGCGGCGGCAGTCGCCGCACAGTTCGGCCTCGTGCGGCTCGTAGTAGGCGACGAGGGCGGCGATGTAGCCGGGCCGGCAGGTCGGGTCGCCAATGCTGTTCAACTGGATGGTCAGGTCGCGCAAGCCCAGGTCTTCAAGGAAGCGCCACAGGACGCTGATGACCTCAGCGTCCACCAGCGGGTCTTCGTCGCCAATCGCTTCGATGTCGAACTGGCGGAACTCGCGGTAGCGCCCGGCCTGCGGGCGGTCGTAGCGGAACGCCGTCAGCAGCGCGAACAGCTTGACCGGCTGGGGCCGGCTGGCCATACCGTGCTGGAGGTACGCCCGCACAATGGATGCCGTGCCCTCGGGACGCAGCGCGATGTCGGTGCCGCCCTTGTCCTTAAAGTTGTAGATTTCCTTGTCCACGATGTCGGTGCCTTCGCCGACGCCGCGCAGAAAGAGGCCGGTCTCTTCAAAGGTGGGGGTCCGAATCTCACCGTAGCCAAAGCGACGTGCTATCGCTTCGGCGCGACGTTCCACGTATCGCCAGACCACGGCGTCCTCAGGCAAAATGTCCTGCGTGCCGCGCGGCGATTGGTACACGGCGTCCTCCCTCACGCAAACGCCCGACTCGGAGCCGGGCCTTCAAAGTATACCATCGGTGTGGGCGGGGGCCGCGCGGAATCGGCAGCGGCCGTCGGCACGTGCGGCCTGGATCAAAGAGCGGGCCAGGGATCGGTGGCAAGGTCCGATGGAGGGCGGTAGCTTGACAGCCGACTCGGAGATCACCGTGTCAGTGCGGGTCCACCCCGGTGCCTCGCGGGAGGCTGTCACGCTGCTGCCGGACGGCTCGCTTGACGTGCGGCTGCGGGCGCGCGCCGTGGAAGGGCAGGCGAACGCCAGCCTGATTGACGCGCTGGCTGCGCGCCTGGGCCTGCGGCGGCGCGACATCGCCATCGCGTCCGGCGTACGATCTCGTCAGAAACGAGTACGGCTGGCGCTGGCATCGTCGGCTGAGCTGCGGCAGCGGCTCGGGGGTGAGGCGGGCGCGTGAGGTTGGGGGCGGGACGCACGGCGATGGGCGGGCGAGCGGAACATCAGCGCTGGTCAGGCTATCAGCGAGGAATGGGCGCGCATGGCTGAGCCGCGCTGGATCGGGCTGGGTCAGATCACGCGCATCCGCGAGTTCACCCGGCGCGACGTTGACCGTTGGGCCGAGTGGACGCCGCACGCCGACCCGCTCTATTCGTCATACAACCCGCCGCCGATGTCCGGGACGTTGCGCGACTCCTGGCTAGAAGACCTCGTCGACCGACAGGGGCAGCAGCCGTACGCGATTGAGAATCTTGACCGACGGCTCGTTGGGCGGCTGTTCTTACGGCATGTGCGCCAGCGCGAAGGTACCGCCGTCCTGGGCATCGACCTGGATTCGGCGTGCCTGGGCCAGGGGTACGGCACCGATGCATTGCGGGCGTTCCTGGCCTACTTTTTCGGCCCGGCCCACTTCAACAAGATGTATCTGAGCGTCGCCGCGTTCAACGAGCGGGCGCGGCGCAGTTACGACCGCTGCGGTTTCCATCAGTTCAGTTCGCACTGGCAGATTCTGAAATCCGATGCGAGCGTGCTGGAAGATCCTCGCTACGCCGAGATCCGCCACCTCTTTCGGCGCAGCCCAGAAGGGTTGGAGACGCTGATGCACGACATGGTGGCACGCTCGCCGTTGCGCCGCTGGCCGGACCCGGTGAAGGCCGCCCCACAGCGGCGGGGCCGGCGGTGACTGGCGAGGCTGCTGCTTGATAGGCTGGGGCGATCGGCTGGGCGATGCTGGCACAGTCGGATCATGGTGTCCACATTCGGGCGGTGGTACTGTTTGACAGGCTGTGGGTGGGCGCGGTATTATAATTGGGCGTTGAGGGTAACGCCCCCAAGCATGCGGAAGTGGCTCAGTGGTAGAGCATCTCCTTGCCAAGGAGAGGGTCGGGAGTTCGAATCTCCTCTTCCGCTCCAGCGTGACCCCGCCGATCAGATTGGCGGGGTCTTCTTGTTGCCCCATCGGCCCGCCCGCCTGTCGCCTTCTGTAGTCCGTCTGCCGCCGAGATTCGCCACTGGTCCGCTACCTGCATTATCCTGATATGTACGCCGTGCGTACGTTGCGCCGCGTGTCCGCACGGCGGTGCAGACGTGCGCTAACGTTGCGTGGTTGCAGCGCGCAGGGGATCATCAGGACAGATGCAGATTTCTGACATTCTCAACAGGATGACCGCGAAGGAGCGGCGTGCCCTCGCGCAGCACCGGTTGGGCATTGAGGGCGGGACCGCCGATGTCGCCAGCCTGGCGGCGGCACTGGCTGAGCCGATAGTCGTCACGGCCGCGCTGGTCCGACTGAATGCCGCGCAGCTACGCATCTTGCAGTGGGTCGTCAAGCAGCCTGACCTGACGGCCCGCTGGACCGACTTCGTTGCCGTGCTGGGAGACCGCCTTCCGCCAGAACTCCGTGACGACTACCTGCTCGAACTCCGAACGCAAGCCCTCGCTGATTTCGATACGACGGGCGATGACGGTTTCATCGCGACGTATCCCGCCGTCAGGGCGGTGCTGCCATCTTCCCGCCGGGTTGATCTCCACGAATACCTCAACACCTTACGGGCTGACACCCTGGCGCAGATCGTTTCGCTCCAGGACGTGACCGAGCGTCCGACCCGAAAGGAGGAGCGGATCGCCCGGCTCGTGCAGACGCTGACTACGAGCGAATCGTGCCAGGCGCTACTGGCGCGCCGATCAGCGCCGGCCCGCGAGCTGTTTCAGTGGATGATTGAGCGCGGAGGGCTGGTTGACCTGGGGACGCTGATCACGCACATTCCGAGGTCCGACATTGCGAGTCGCCTGTACTACCTGCCTGATGCATGGTGGACACCGAAGCCGAGTGCACAGGAACTGAAGAACCCGCTGGCAGAATTGGTGCGCTGCGGCCTCGTGTGTCCGGTCTCGCTCTACCAGTCGAGTTGGTACGGGGCGAACGCATACGCAATCCCGGTCGAGGTCGAACTTGCGAGTCTGGGGCAGGGCTGGTTCGACCGGGGATCGTTGCAGGCCCCGCCGTTGCAGCCTGCCCAACAGGGCGGCGGCACCGTGCCGGACCCCGCAGCGGTTTTGCGCGACGTGTTGCATCTGCTCGGGTACGTACAGGCTGGCCGCTGCGAGTTCAAGCAGGATGGTGAGCCGTATAAGCGGAGCCTGACGGCACTTGGCAAACTGCTCGGACGGTCCGACGCAGGCTACGCGGAGTTGTTGTGGCAGTTGGCGGTGAGTGCGGGCCTCATGCGCCCCAGCCTCAGCGGGGACGTTCCCTACACGCCCGTACCGATGGGCAAGGTCAGCCCACATCAACTTGCCGTGCGCATTCTCCGGGGGTGGATTGACGGCCCGCACACGGCGGCACCGGCGTATTCGCCGAGCCGGACACCCGTCGCGCGGCAGAATCTCCTGGACCTGGTGCGGACGGTGCCACCTGATACCTGGATGCAGCAGGCATCGCTGGACGAATGGTTGCGCTTCCAGCGGCCGATGGTGTTCGCGACGTTGCTCCGGGCCGGCACGGCGCCGTCCTCTGACAACGGCTGGGTGGACCTGGGTGCGTTGCTGGTGGCCCGTGGCAAGGACGTGGACGGTAGCGAGACCGTGATGGTGCCGGCCGAACAGCAGCACTTGCTCACGTGGCTGGCACAGCCCGAACCGAAGAACGGTGGTAGTGAACGCGCACCGCTGCCGCCGTGGGATACGACCTGGACGGTCCAGGCCGACCGGCTGATCGTGGTGCCGCCGAATGCCCACCCGGACGCCGTGATAGCGTTGTGGAAAGTGGCGAAGCTCGAATCCAATCACGGTGCGTCGCTCTTTCGTCTATCGGCGGAGTCGGTTGCGGGCGCGCTCAACCTGGGGCTGACTCCGGATGCGGTGCGGCGCCTGCTCGAGTCGCGGTCACGGGTGCCGCTGCCGCCGACGGTGCTGCGCTTGATCGAGGATCAGGGGCAACGCTACGGCCGCATCAAAGTGGGCACGGCGATGACATACGTTAAGACTGATGACCCGGCGCTGCTCGAAGAGCTTGTGCGAGACAACCGCCTCAAGAAACTGAAGCTTCGGGTCATTGCGCCGGGTGTCGCGGTGGTGGCCGAGCAGCATCAGGATGCGGTGATTGCGGTATTGAGAGGTGCCGGGCAGTTGCCGGTTCCGGATGCGCCGGCCGAGACTGCCACGAAGGCAATGGCCGGCGTGGCCGCCATGAATGGAACTGAACTTGCAGCGCCGACCGAGTCGCACAAGCCGCTGGCTCCGTCTGCGGTGCGGCGGCTGGTGCGCGAGGCGATCAAGGCTGAACGGTCGCTGAACGTGATCTGGCAAGACGGTGGCGAGCGCTATTCGACCGAGATCGCACCGATTGAATTTCACGGCCACATGCTCCACGCCTACGACGTCGTGATGGGTGAGGATATCGACGTCCCGGTTGATGCCCTGACATTCGCCGCGCTTGGTGGGGATGTCAGCGACATCTTTGGGGACGGCTACTAGGAAACTTAGGAGACTGGATGGCAGGCGCATACCGCCCTGAGCAACCGCTGATCGTGCAGGCCGACCGGTCGCTGCTGCTGGAAGTTGACAATCCGCGTTACGCTGAGTGCCGCGACCGCCTGGCTGCCTTCGCGGAGTTACGGAAGAGTCCAGAGCACATCCACAGCTACAGCATCACGCCGCTGTCATTGTGGAATGCGTGTGCGGCCGGCCTCTCCGTCGAGCGAGTCGTCGAGACGCTGACGGACTTCTCGAAGTACGCGCTGCCGCCGAACGTCCTGGTCGATGTACGGGACTTGATGGGCCGGTACGGCCGCTTGCGGCTGCTGTCGCACGGCTCTGGCCTGATGCTGGAGGCGGATGAACCGGAACTGCTGGAGCAAATCCGGCGCAATCCGCGCATCTCATCGCTGCTGGCCGAACCGGACGGCAACGACCGCTCGCTGGTGCGGCCGGCCGAGCGCGGGCGGCTCAAGCAGGCACTCCTGAAAGCGGGCCTGCCGGTTGAGGATCTGGCTGGGTACACGACGGGCGCGCCGCTGGCCGTGAACATCCGCGACGTGGCGACGGATGGCGCGGCCTTCGACCTGCGCGACTACCAGTGGGACGCGGTCGAATCGTTCTGGGCTGGCGGTGGGCCGCGAGGTGGCAGCGGCGTCCTGGTGCTGCCGTGCGGCGCGGGCAAGACGGTGATCGGGCTGGGGGTGCTGGCACGGGCGTCGTGCCATACGCTCATCATGTGCACGAGCATCACGGCGATTCGCCAGTGGCAGCGCGAGATTTTGACGCGGACAACGGTTGATGCGGCGGATGTGGGCGAGTACACCGGCGACCGCAAAGAGATCCGCCCGATCACGCTGGCGAGCTATCAGGTGATGACGACTCGCAAGAAGGGCACGAAGGACGAGTATTCACACCTCGACCTGTTTATGCAGCACGACTGGGGTCTGATCATCTACGACGAGGTGCATCTGCTGCCAGCCCCGGTGTTCCGCGTGACGGCCGAGATTCAGTCGCGCCGGCGGCTCGGCCTGACGGCGACGCTGATCCGCGAGGACGGGCGCGAGGAGGACGTGTTCTCGCTGATCGGCCCGAAGAAGTTCGACGCGCCGTGGAAGGAACTCGAGTCGCAGGGATGGATTGCGCCGGCGGTCTGTACCGAGGTGCGGGTGCCGATGCCTCGCGAGACGCGCATGGAGTATGCGAGCGTCGAGAAGCGCCAGCAGTACCGCGTCGCGGCCACCAGCCCGACGAAGCTGTTGGCGATGCAGGCACTCCTGGAGCGGCACCGGGACGACCGGGTGCTGGTGATCGGGATGTACCTGGACCAGCTTGACGACGTGGCGGCGCTGCTCCGTGCGCCGATCATCACCGGGAAGACGCCGTCGCGCGAGCGCGAGAAGCTGTTCAACGGCTTTCGCGACGGCTCCATCAAGCTGCTGGTAGTCTCGAAAGTGGCCAACTTCGCCATTGACTTGCCGGATGCAAATGTTGCTATTGAGTTGTCTGGCACATTTGGCTCGCGGCAGGAGGAGGCGCAGCGCCTGGGGCGCATCTTGCGGCCGAAGTCTGACGGGTCGCAGGCGTATTTCTATGCGGTGGTAAGCCACGATTCGGTCGATCAGACGTTCTCGGACCACCGGCAATTGTTCCTGACCGAGCAGGGGTACAGGTACGAGATTGAAGATTTCTTCCCCTCGCCGGACCTGATGGCGGTACGCTGACGGGCGTGCGGGCAGTTGCGACCCGGCTCGCGGGCCGCATACAATCCGTTGTCGCGCCTGCGTGCTGGAAGATCTGCCAGACGCATATGAGCGTGCGCGGCGACGTAGCCAAGTGGTAAGGCAGGGGTTTGCAAAACCCCTATGCGTCGGTTCGATTCCGACCGTCGCCTCCGTTCCTACCAGATAAGGCAGCCCCCTCCGGGAGTGATCCTGGAGGGGGCTTTTTGGTTCACTCCCCTAACTCTAGTTTGGACAAAATGAGGCCCAGGAGGAAGCGGGTCGACGAGGAACTGGACGGAGCTCTATGCTGATGTTATGCAAACCCCAGCAGCATGGGAGACTCTGAAACAGTTTCGGCTTGCCGCGTTCCGGACCCTGGGCCTGCGGAAGGATAGCCTGTTCGAACTGATGGAGGCAGTGTTGGCCGGCTCGGGTCCCGCGACGATCGTGCGGCTGAGCCTGATGGCGGTGTTTCGGCGGGCCTGGCCGTCGGCTCCCGATGCACTGGCCGACGGCGAGGTGGACGCGGATGCCTGTCGTCGACTG
>JBBQBU010000042.1:0-19368 GCA_038318015.1 Chloroflexota bacterium
GTGCTTCCGCGACCGCACGCGGGGATGGCACGACAGTCGCCACGGAAACCTCCTTGTTCACCGGTGTATGAGCCTGTTGCCCTCACCCCCCGGCTCCCTCTCCCACTTGTGACACGGGGATCCGGCCGCTGCAGAGGGGCCTCGTAGTTCGTGCGAGAGGGACTCGGGGTGAGGAGTGCGTCAATCGGCGCCGATTGGCCCGATGGTCCAGTACTCCTTCATCAAGAGGCCGTGGAGGTACTTCATCTCCAGGAAGTTGGGCAGGTCTGCTGCTGCGGCTGCGTGCTCGGGTGAGGCCAGAGCGGCCTTTGCGGCCTCCGGGCTGTCGAACCACATGCAGGAGACGCCGTCAAATGGCGGCTCGCAGACGGTGTAGAGGCCGTCCCGCGCGTAGTAGTGGCCGAACCGACGCAGGCCCGGTAGCTTCAGATCCAGCGGGGCGTGCACGTCGCGGGCGTGGCTGCGGAACTCCTCGACGGTCAGGCCGGGCTTCCGCTTCACCAGCGTCACCAACTTCACGCCGTCCTTGACTGTCTCCAGGCCGCCGCCGTCTTTCAAGATGTGCGCTTCGGTGTCCACCACGACGGTGCGCCAGAACGCGGCCCAGTTCGGTTCGTCCCGACGTGCGCCGTCGATCAGTTCCTTGCTCTGCATCGACGCCAGTTGGTCGGCGTCGGTCTCCAGCCAGATGTCGGCAAGGCCGCTCCAGAGCGGTTCGCCCGCCTCGTCGCCGAAAGGCAGCCGCGCCGAAACGCTGTACTGCTTGATCTGCGGGATCTTGCTGGCGTACTTCACGGCATGGACGTTGATCCAGTAGTCCTGAAACTCCTGCTCGGTCATGCCCGGCTTCGGTGCCGCAAAAATGAACTGATGAATCATCCTGCGTCTCCCTTGTTCGCCAGTCGTCACGATGGGCGGCGGACCACCCGAATCTGGGCAGGCCGATACCGCTGGTGTACGCGTGTCACACCCCGTACAGCACGCCGGCTCCCCAGGCAGCATGCTGATGGGCGGTCGGATGTCGGTGGTTGTCGGACGGTCGGCATTGGCGTGCAGCCGTGCGGGTGGCTGGCCTCGCCGCCGCGTTCGTGGTGTTCAACGACGAGAACAGGCCTGCCGGGATGGGGGTTACTCACCGGTTCCCACCGGGTTTCTAACAGGTTCCCGGCTGCTGCCTACCGTATGATGCGAGGCCTTGTCGAGAAAACGTTAGTAGCGAAGCGGCGGTGGACGACGTCGCTCGAAGCAGGAAGCGCCTCCGCCCGCGTCTCTCCACTATTCTGTGCCGTCCCATGCCGCACGGCGGACAATTGGCGCAGACCCATCCGAGCTACTTCTTGGTGCGTCAATGGCCCGTCTGGGGTAGAAAGGACTGTATCGGGTGGTAGGTGCGCTGCGAGGCTGGCGCGGTTGCCGTCGCGCCGCATGGCCGACACTGCGTCAAAGCACCACAGGCTGCAATCTTCTAGCACCCCTGCGAACTTGTGGAATCGAGGCATTCTTTGGCGGCCGGTGGCATCATTCACGCTGTCGGCGCGCCCGCTGGCCCGCCGGGCGCGGCTCAAAGCCATGAAGAGGTAGCCTCGACTGATGAACCACCCACCGAGCCGTTACCGGCGGCCACTGGCGACGCTCGCGCTGCTGGCGGTCGTGCTGGTTGCGGTCGTGTCGCCGTCCGGTGCCCTTGCGGCCGGTGCCCCGTCTCATCCACTCCCCGCGGTTACCACCCGGTCCCGCCCGGCCATGCTGGCCGACAACCAGTCCGCTACGCGGGCCGTGGAAGACCGCATCGACGCCTACGTACAGGAGCGGATGGCGGCATGGAGTGTACCGGGGTTGGCGCTGGCCGTCGTTGAGGGCGGGCAGGTGACGCTGACCCGTGGGTACGGCCTTGCCGACCGCGCGACGAACCGCTCGATGACGCCGCAGACGCCCGTTGCGGTCGGCTCGACGACTAAGCCGCTGACGGCGGTAGCCATCCTGCAACTGGTCGAAGCCGGCGCGGTGGAGCTTGATGCGCCGGTGACGCGCTACCTGCCCTGGTTCACCCTGGATGGCCCGCGCTCCATCGAGATCACCGTGCGCCAACTGCTCACGCACACCTCGGGTATCCCGGCCAGCGCGGCGCTGGACAGCCGGCAGGAGCCGGACGCCCTGGAGCGGCGGGTGCGGTCGCTGGAGTGGGAAAAGCTGCGGAGCGCCCCCGGCACACGCTGGGAGTACGCCAATGACGGGTACAACACGGCCGGCCTGATCGTGCAGACGGTCGCGGGCATGCCGTTTGAGCAGTACCTTGCCGAGCGCGTCCTCACGCCGCTCGGCATGGTCCGCTCGACGTTCGACCCCGCCCGCGCGGCTGAATGGGGGCTGGCACAGGGCTACCTGAAGCGCAAGGGCGAGCTACGCCCGGAGCGGACCCGCCTGACGCGAGCGTACAACCCCTCTGGCATGCTGCTGACGACCGCCGCCGACGCGGGACGCTTCCTGGCGGCGATGGCGAACGGCGGCGCGCTGGGCGACGCGCGCATCCTCAGCGACGCCAGCGTGGCGCAGATGTGGATGCCGGCCGCGCGTGTGAGTGACAACCTTGAGTACGGCCTCGGCTGGTTCCTGAGCAAGCAGGAGGGGCTGCCGGTCGCGCTGCACCCCGGCGAGCTTCTGACAATGGGGTCGCTGTTCGCGGTGGTGCCGGAGCGCAAGCTTGGGGTCGCGGTGCTGGCGAACCTGGACAGCGACGCGAAGGACGAGATCGCGGAAGGGGTGGCCCGCCTGCTGATCGGCCTGGAGCCGGTGCTGCGCCCAGTGCCGCAGACGGGCGCGGCCAACACGTTCGTGCCGAACCGCGCGGTCTGGGATCGGTACGTCGGCGAGTACGAGACGCCGCAGGGGCGACTCCGCATCGCGCGGGAAGGCGACAAGCTGGTGGGCGGGATCATGGCGTTCAGCTTCGAGTTGGAGCCGATCTCGGACACGTACTTCGTGATTCACACCGAGATCTCGTCGTTCGACGAGGCGGTCATTGAGCTGCGGCCGGAGGCGGACGGCAGCGTCTCGCTGTACGTGAAGGGCCAGCGGTTCGGCGTCAAGCGGTAACCTCACCGAAACGGCCGGCGATTCTCCAGCAGGGCGAACGTCCGGCTGCCGATGGTGAACTGCCGGATCATGGTGAACGACGGATCCTGTAGCAGGCGTTCGACCACGGGCCGGCCGACGATGTACGGCCAGAGGCGCGTCTGCTTCGAGTCTTCATACTGCTCAGTCTCCAGGCACACAACGGCGAAGTCGGCGTAGGTGTGCAGCGCGTAGTCCAGGCGCTCCTGCAACACCGCCGGCTGGTCGCCGGGGCGTAGCGGCTGATCCAGGTCGATCTGGTAGCCGCGCTCCGTCGCCAGGGTCGCGAAGTCCACCATTCGAGGGTACCCAGCTTGCGTCAGGTAGAAGTCGAGATGATGCCGGCTGAAATCCTCGGTCCAGAGGATGGCGATGGGACGGCCGGCGGCCCCGGCCCCGAAATCGAGTGCGATCTGACGGAAGGCCGCGACAGATTCGTTCCCGGTGGGCTCTTGCGCGGGCGATGGCAGCATTCGGACGACGGCAACCATCATGATGCTGGCGCAGGCGAGCACCGGCAGGCCCACGACGGCGAGACGGGTGGTCCGCTGCCCGCGGGACACGATTCCGAGCAGGCCGGCGATGATGGCCACGCTGCCGCTCGCCATCGGGAGGTAGGAGATGCCGGTGGTGATTGCCCTGATGCCGACGACCAGCGCATTGAAGATCAGCACACTGAGCATCGCTGCCACGCCGGCGCCGATGAGCAGGAGGTATGGGCGGGTGCGCAGCCGGCCGGGCTGTAGCCGTATCCATCCAGGCCGCCTGGCGGCGATCGCAACACCGGCGAGGAACAGCAAGAGGGCCACCGTGAGGACCGTGCCTTCTGGCGTGGTGCCTCCGTAGCGGCCCCGGGCCCCCAGCACGACGGCGTAGGGAGCGTCGATGGAAGACCAGAGCGACTGCAGGCGATCATTCCCGAAGCCCCAGACGTTCGTGGTGTAACGATTCCAGGTGAGGCCGAGCGTAAGGGCGTAGTACGGAATGAGCAGTGCCAGGAAGATCGCAGCCGGCACGCATGCGCGCCCGACGACGGTGCCCAGCCCGGCCAGGCCGCCGGCCGCAACGCCACGCCAGACACTCACGGCGGCTGCGGGCAGCACCATCAGCACGACCGTCGGGGCCGAATTGTCACGTGACCACAACAGAAGACCACACAGCAGGCCCAGGTACAGCCCGTTTCGCGTGGTGGGACGCTCGGCGTAGGCGAGCGCCTGAAACAGCACGCCGGTCGTCAGGATGACCAGTTGCGAGTCGCGGCGAAAATCCTGGAAGCCGCCTTGCCAACTGCTTGCCACGGCGGGCAAGGCCGGGAGCGCCACCATCACGAGTTGCCGATGCGGGCTGAACCCATGCGCCCGGCCGTAGTTCACGATGGCAAGCTGCGTGAGCAGCAGGAGCCCGACGTTGAGGACGACGACTGCCTCGGGGGTCCTGAAGGGCCAGCCGGCGACAAGGAGGGCGAAGAGCGGTTGTAACCAGCCGGTGGATGTGCCCGCCACAAACGCGAGCCCCTCTCGATACCCAGACGCCTCCACGATGTTCATGGTCTGCCAGACGAGGGTAAAGCTGCCCATGGAATCGAAATGTGGCAGCGACTCGGCGTAGTGGCGGCGCACCACCAGGAATATCAGCGCGTACAGCAAGGTCGTCCACAAGACGGTGCCGAGCAGGACCCACGAAGACGCTGACAGCGCCCGCGCCCTCGGCGGGGTAAGAGTTGAAGCTTGGGGCCGCCCTTCATGCACCATTGGCTGCCGACACTACCATTGCCTTGCACGCGGGCACAAGCCGGGGCTGACCGCATGGTGCTGGCCTGAGGGGCTACGATGAGTCGAGCATTGCCGCATCGTACGCAGCCGGGCCATACAGGCTGCGACCATGCCCGCCTCAGCGCATCTTGTGAGAAGGAACGCGTCGGTGCTTCGTCTGGGCCTGCAACTCCCGATCATCAACTACGCTGGGCTGCCCACTGACCAGTTGTTCGACCGCATCGTCGGGGTGGCGCTGGCGGCCGAGGCGTCTGGCTTCGACGCCTTCTTCCTGATGGATCACGTCCAGCAGATCGGCGGCGTCGGCGACCCGGCCGACCCGATCCTTGAGGCGTACACGCTGCTGGGCGCGCTGGCGGCGCGGACCTCGACCATCAGGCTGGGCACGCTGGTGACGGGCGTGGTCTACCGCAACCCGGCGTTGCTGGCGAAGATGGTGACGACGCTGGATGTGATCTCGAAGGGGCGGGCCATCCTCGGTATCGGGGCGGCCTGGTACGAGGATGAGGCGACGCGCTACGGCTACCGCTGGCGGGCTGCCCGCGGGCGCCTGGATCGGCTGGAAGACGCGCTACGCATCTGCCGGGCGATGTTCACCGAGGCGCAGGCAACGATAAGCGGCACGCATCATCACGTACGCGCCGCGCACAATAACCCGCGTCCGGTGCAGACCGGCGGCCCCCGCATCCTGGTGGGGGGCGGCGGCGAGCGGCGCACACTGCGGCTGGCGGCCCAGTACGCCGACGCCTGCAACATCTTCGACTCGCTTGACGCCGTGCGTCGCAAGCTGCCGATCCTCGATCAGCACTGCGCGGACCTGGGGCGCGACCCTGCCAGCATCGCGCGGACGCGCCTTGCCATGCTGGCGCTCGCGCCGACCGAAGCCGAGGCTGCCGCCCAGTTGCAGGCATCATTGGCGCGCCTGCCCAGCCCGTTGCCGAAGGAGCAGCTTGCGAAGCTCTTTGTGGCGGGCGGGCCGTTGTCGGTGCGGGCGCAGATGCAGGAGCACCGTGCAGCCGGCCTGGACGGCCTGATCGTCAGCTTCCCGCACGCGCCGTCTCCCGAGGAGGTCGCCTTCGCCGGGCAGACGTTGCGGGCGGCGCTGGCCTGAGTCCGCACCATCTGTTAGCACGGCCCGGGCCGGCTCCGCTCCAGGATTCGCGCGCCTGCTCGCCGCTGATGGCTGGCCACGTCCCATACGGCTGCTACGGGCATTGTGCTGCGTCGGGTGCTGGTTTACCCGATGCTCGTCGCGCTGGAGGGAGTACCGAGATGATGAGCGGCATGCAGCGTACGGCCTCTGTGCGCACTGCGGATCGTCTATTGTGGAACTGACGACGCAGATGGTCCACGGCACGAAGACGTACTGTTGCGCCAACTGCTCGGAAGCCGCCGAGGCGTCCGGGGTGGGTTCCGACCCGACGGCGCTGGGGCGTGGCGAGAACACGGCCACCTGCGCGCACTGTGGCGGTCCGCTCGACCTCGAAGCCGAGGACCTGGCCCTTCCCCATCGGGCGTTCGAGGTCG
Organism: Chloroflexota bacterium; assembly: GCA_038318015.1. Classification (GTDB taxonomy): domain Bacteria; phylum Chloroflexota; class UBA6077; order UBA6077; family JACCZL01; genus JADZEM01. Next base: position 6,411 of record JBBQBU010000042.1, read on the forward strand.
ATGACCGGATGGCGAACGCCGTCATCCTTGAAGCTTTCCTTGATCAGTCTGGCGGTGTGTTGATAATGGCTCAGCGTGACGCCGTCTCCCCAGAGATGGTCGAGGATGGCTGCGACTCTGTCTTGTAGGAAACGGATCTGCTGGGTCCGGCGGAAGACCGCTTCCCCGCCCTGCGGATCGACCAGGACCAGCGTGGCTTGATGGACGATCACGCAGCGGCCGAAGCCGGGCTCACGCTGGAGTGGAGCAATGGCCAGACCGAGGGCTAGGTCAACAAGCTGAAGCTCCTGAAGCGCAGCATGGACGGCCGCGCGAACTTCGATCTCCTCCGACTACGTCTCCTGCACGCGGCTTGACGCACTCGGCTTCGCCACATATGAGGGAGAGCCCTGATTCACGCCATTCGCCCCTGTACACATCCCACCGATGGCCCACGTGTAGGACGACAATGACCAGTCTTCCTCGGTCAGGGCGGCGGACGACGCGATAGTCACCCACGTGCGGGCGATAACACTCATCCATGCCTCCGAGCTTCCGAACATCGCCGTGCTGATTGGTGGCGTATCGGCGTACCTGTGCGCGGATGCGTTCGGCGGTGTTCTGGTCAATACCGCGCAGATCACGGAGCGCCGGCGCGGACCAGACGATCTCCATCACAGCGTCAGGTCGTTGTCTGCCGTCCACTCGCCGCGCTGGTATGCCGCCTCACCCTCAGCGATTGCCGCCAACTCCTGCTGGGTGACCGGCTCGTCATCGACCGGTGCGAAGATCAGGCTGCGCTCGAACGGGTCGCTGACAAGCTGCAGGAGGCGCGCCGCCTGATCGTCGTCCCGATCGTCAATCAGACGGTGCAACTCTGTCCGGGTGTTCGTACTCACGCCACCTCCCCGATGCCCGCATGAGAACCGTGAGGGCTTCCCCATCAGCAACGAGTGTGCCTGTCGTGCCACCAGCCTGCCCGAACGACAGATCGTCCGTGGCCCATCCGGCCGCCGGAAGACAACGTACTTCGTCAAGAGCAGCAGTCTCACTCTCAAAGACGCCGACGAGACTTCCTGGGTGAAGTCCCCACACTTCGTATTGCATACGGTCAGTGCACTCATCGAAGTTGTGACGACGGCTGGGTTGCAAAAGGGGGACGGCGACTCGTCGTCACCGCCCCCGAAGGTCCGCGTATCGGAACTGCCCGCATGAACTAGCGCGGCGAGGACGCCGCCAGTTCTTCGGCCCGCTTCACCACGGTCTCGATGGTGCCCTGCATGTAGAACGCCTGCTCCGGCAGCGCGTCGTGCTTGCCTTCCAGGATCTCCTGGAAGCCGCGCACGGTGTCCCCAATGCGGACGTACACGCCCGGCGTGCCCGTGAACGCCTCAGCCACGAACATCGGCTGGGTCAGGAAGCGCTGAATCTTGCGGGCGCGCGAGACGGTCAGGCGGTCATCCTCTGACAACTCGTCGATGCCGAGGATGGCGATGATGTCCTGCAAGTCCCGATACCGCTGCAACACGCGCTGCACTTCGCGAGCAGTGTTGTAGTGGTCCTCGCCCACGACGCGCGGGTCAAGCACGCGCGACTTGGAAGCGAGCGGGTCAATGGCCGGGAACAGCGCCTGCTCCGCCAGAGAGCGCTCGAGGTTGATGGTCGAGTCCAGGTGCGCGAACACCGACGACGGCGCGGGGTCCGTGTAGTCGTCAGCAGGCACGTACACCGCCTGCAATGAGGTGATCGACCCGACTCGCGTCGAGGTGATCCGCTCCTGCAACTGGCCGACTTCCGTTGCCAGGGTCGGCTGGTAGCCCACAGCAGAGGGCAGCCGCCCGAGCAGCGCCGACACTTCGGAGCCTGCCTGCGTGAACCGGAAGATGTTGTCGATGAATAGCAGCACGTCCTCGCCGCGGTCGCGGAAGAACTCGGCCATCGTCACGCCGGTCAGGCCGACCCGCTGACGCGCCCCGGGCGGCTCGTTCATCTGGCCGAACACCATCACGGTGTTCTTCATCACGTCGGCTTCGATCATCTCGTGCCAGAGGTCGTTCCCCTCGCGCGAGCGCTCGCCCACCCCGGCAAACACCGAGTGGCCGCCGTGCTCCTTGGCGACGTTGTTGATGAGTTCCTGGATGATGACCGTCTTGCCCACGCCAGCGCCGCCAAACACGCCGACCTTCCCGCCCTTGCGGAAGGGGGCGATCAGGTCGAGCACCTTCACGCCGGTCTCGAAGACTTCAGGCTCGGTCCGCTGGTCCTCGAAGGACGGCGCGGGCCGGTGGATCGGGTAGTAGGTGTCGGACACCACCTCGCCGGCTTCGTCAATCGGCTTGCCCAGCACGTTGAAGATGCGGCCGAGCGTCGTGTCGCCCACGGGCACGCGGATCGGCGCGCCGGTGTCCACCGCATCAACACCGCGCTTCAAACCGTCGGTGCTGCCCATCGCCACGCAGCGGACCCAGTTGTTGCCGAGGTGCTGCTGCACTTCAACAACCAGGGTCGTTTCGGTGCCGACGCTTCCCTCGCTGACGAGCGGGATCTCGACGGCGTTGTAGATATCTGGAAGTTGCTCCGGCGGGAACTCGACGTCCACCACCGGGCCAATGACCTGGATGACCTTGCCCGTTGCCACTGCGTTCTCCCTCCGGAGATATCGGGGGCGAAGATGCGGGCGAGCCAGCGGCCCGCCCCTACGATGACCGCCCCTCGTCGGGGCGAGCCAACGGCTCGCCCGCTCCGAAACGGATCATCCCCTGCTTCCTGCCTACCGGTTCTGTGCCGCCATGAACTCTGCCGCCGAGGCGATCTCGATCACCTCGCGCGTAATCGCTGCTTGCCGTGTCTTGTTGTACACCAGCGTCAGATCCTTGATGAGATCCTGGGCGTTCTGGTTGGCATTCCGCATCGCGACCATACGGGCGCTCTGCTCGCTGGCCTGCATTTCCAGGATCGCTTCGTAGATGAGCACTTCCACGTAGCGCGGCAGCAGTTCATCCAGGATCGACTTCGGGTCTGGCTCGAAGATGTAGTCAATGGGCTTCGTGGGGGCCTCGGCTTCGGGAGCAATCGGCAGGATGCGCTGCACCTTCGGCCGCTGGGTCAGCGTCGAGATGAACTCCGGGTAGACCAGGTAACACTCGTCCATCCGCCGCGCCATGAAGCTGTCCATGACGTTGCGGGCAATCGGGATGACCTGATCGTATGACGGGCGGTCGCCGAGGCCGGTGACGGACGCGAAAATCTTGTAGCCGCGCCGCGCCATGAAGTCCTGGCCCTTGCGCCCAATGGTCAGCAACTCCACCGCATGGGTCTGCTCCAGAATCAGTTCGCTGGCCCGCCGGATCGTGTTGGTGTTGAGCGCGCCGCAGAGGCCACGGTCGGTGGTGAGCAGGATGATGCCCACCGTATCGACCGGCCGCTGCTCCAACAACGGATGCAGATCGTCCGACCCGGAGCCGGCCGCAACCGCCGCCAGTTCCGTGATGAAGTCTCGCATCGTGTGGGCATACGGCCGAGCCGCAACCACGCGCTGCTGGGCACGCCGCATCCGCGACGCTGCCACCAGTTCCATCGCCTTGGTGATCTGGGCGGTGCTGCGGACGCCGCGGATACGGCGTCGGATGTCCTGTAAGCTTGCCATGCGCTTAGAAGCCTGCGGTCTTCTTGAACGTCGCGACGGCTTCGCGCAAGGCCGCAGCAGTGTCGTCTGCCAGGACCTTGTCCTTCGCGATGGTCTCGCCAATCTGCGGGTACTGTGTGTCGAGGAACTGGCCGAACTCCCGCTCGAAGCGCGCCACCTGAGCAGCCGGCACGTCGTCCAGGTGGCCGTTCGTGGCCGCCCAGATGATGGCTACCTGCTTCGCCAGCGAGACCGGCTGGTACTGCGACTGGTTCAGAATCTCCTGCAAGCGGGTGCCGCGCTCCAACTGGGCGCGCGTCACCGGGTCCAGGTCCGAGGCGAACTGCGCGAAGGCAGCTAGCGAACGGAACTGTGCAAGCTCCAGTTTCATGCGGCCGGCAACCGAGCGCATGGCCCGTGTCTGCGCCGAACCGCCCACCCGCGACACGGAGATACCGACGTTCATGGCGGGGCGAATACCCGCGTTGAACAAGTCAGACTCCAGGAAGATCTGACCGTCCGTGATTGAGATGACGTTGGTGGGAATGTACGCCGACACGTCGTTGGCCTGCGTCTCGATAACGGGCAGCGCGGTCAGCGAGCCGCCGCCGTACTCTTCGCTCAGGCGGGCGGCGCGCTCCAGCAGGCGCGAGTGCAGGTAGAACACGTCGCCAGGGTACGCCTCGCGGCCAGCGGGGCGGCGCAGCAGCAGCGACATCTCGCGGTACGAGTTCGCGTGCTTCGACAGGTCGTCGTACACGATCAGCGCGTCGCGGCCAGACTCCATGATCTCTTCGCCCATGGCGCAGCCGGCAAACGGTGCCAGGTAGCGCATCGGGGCGGGATCGGTGGCAGCGGCGGCGACGACGATGGTGTGCTCCATCGCGCCGTACTGCTCCAGGATGCCGACCGTCTCGGCGATGCTGGACTGCTTCTGGCCGATGGCGACGTAGATGCAGATCAGGTCGCCGCCCTTCTGGTTGATGATCGTGTCAATCGCGACGACCGTCTTGCCAGTGGAGCGGTCCCCAATGATCAGTTCGCGCTGCCCGCGGCCAATCGGGATCATGGCGTCAATCGCCTTGATGCCGGTCTGCACTGGGGTCTTCACGGGCTGCCGCCGCACGACGCCAGGAGCGATGCGCTCGACTGGGCGGGTGCGCGTGGTGACAACCGGCCCCTTGCCGTCAATCGGCACACCCAGGGCGTTGACCACGCGACCGATCAGCGCGTCGCCGACCGGGACGGAGGCGATGCGGCCGGTCCGGCGGACCTCGCTGCCCTCCTGAATCTGCGTGTACGGCCCGAGGATCACGGAGCCGACCGTTTCTTCCTCAAGGTTGAGCGCCAGCCCCATCACTGACGGCTCGCCCGGACCACCGGGGAACTCCAGCAGTTCACCGGCGACAGCATCGGAGAGGCCCCAGACGCGAGCGATACCGTCACCGACTTCGATGACCTGCCCGACGTTCTGGGTATCAGTCCCGAGATCCTGACCGCTAATCTGCTGTTGAAGGATGCGCGCGATTTCCTGAGAGCGGACTGCCATGCTGCCTCCCCGTGCTGCCAGCCGTCAGCCGCCAGCCATCGGGCTTCGAGTTATCGTTGTGTGTGAAGGGTACTGTTGCCGGGGAGGATGCTGGTGGTACCGGCGACACCTCCGGCGCGCCTGCCGGCACCGTGACCGCTAGGTGATCAGCGCCCGCCGCAGCCGTTCCAGCCGGCCGCGCACGCTGCCGTCAATCACGTTGTCGCCAACCTGCGCGATGACGCCACCGACGATGGCCGGGTCAACCCGCGTCTCCAGAACCACGGTCTTGCCGAGCCGTCGCCCCAACCGCGATGCAATCACCGTCTTCTGCCGCTCGTCAATCGGGACCGCCGTCGTGATCTCCGCCACGACGACACCGCGATACTCGTTCAGCAGCCGACGGAACGACGTCGCGATCTCCGGCACCAGATTCAACCGATCACGGTGCGCCAGAATGCCGAGGAAGCGTGTCACGTCCTCGGACATACCCGGCAAGAGTTCTGCGAGCACGGCCCGCTTCTTGTCGCCAGAAACCACCGGGCTGGTGAGAAAGAGCCCGGCTGCATGATTGTCGAACACCGAGGACGCCTGATCGAGAGCCTCGAGCCAGGCGTCCAACTGGTTCTTGTCGCGAGCGACGGCGAAGGCCGCTTCCGCAAAGCGGAGCGCTCGGATGTTGGTCCGCGCCACGCGCTACCCCCGCCTCCTAGGCCCGACCGGCGGATGCCGGCTGCTCATCAAGGAAGTCCTCAACAAGCTGGCGATGGGCCTGATCATCCAGACTCTTGCTAATGATCCGCTCCGCAGCCTGGACGGCGAGACTCGCCACCTCACGCCGCAGTTCGGCCATGGCCTGGTTCCGCTCTGCCTCCGCCTCCTGGCGGGCAGTTTCGACAATACGATCCGCTTCCTGCTGGGCAACCGTTCGCGCTTCGGCCTTGAGCCGCTCAGCGATCTGCTGTGCTTCCAACAGGAGTTCCTGCCGCTCTCGCCGGGCACTTGCGAGCAACTCGTCGCGCTCGGCATCAGCCTGCGCTACTTGCGCGCGGGCCTGCTCTGCTGCTGCAAGGCTCTCTTCAATCCGGCGGGTCCGCTCGTCGAGCAGACTGATCACCGGGGTGTAGAGAAACTTGGTGAGCAGGGCTATCAGGACGACAAAGTTGACCGTATGCCAGAAAAAAGACCAGCCGTCAATTCCTAGCGTTGTGAGGACGCCCATCCGTGCTCCAGTCTCGTCAGTGTCGCGCGCAGCTCAGCGAGCCGCGCGCGACAAGCGGACGATTCACTTCGGCAGGAGGAACGCGATAACGAGCGCGTAAATCGCGATCGCCTCTGCGAAGCCAAGACCGATCAGCATCGGGACGAGAATTGGCCCGCTGACCTCAGGGTTCCGTCCGATTGCTTCCATTGCCTTGCCGACACCGTAGCCGATCCCAAGGGCAGGACCCAGAGCCCCAACGGCGATGGCCACCGCGGCCGCCATTCCTTCCACGAAACCCCTCCAGATTGCTCGGTCGCTGCGCGACCGACACTCAGTGATGTGCCTCGGCATGCCCCTCGCCGTGCGACTCGTGGCCGTGGCCCGTGTTCGCAATCGACAAGAAGACCAGCGTCAGCATCGTGAAGATGAGGGCCTGGACCACGCCCACGAAGAGCTCCAAGCCAAGGAACACAAAGGTGATGAGGAACCCGCCCGGCACCGTCACCAGCATCGTGTGCACCAGCACACCGCCGGCGTAGATGTTGCCGAACAACCGCAGCGAGAGCGAGAGCGGCCGGCTCAGCTCCGCGAGGATGTGCAGCGGGTTCGGAACGAGGAACTCCCTGAGGTACCCGCCGAACCCGAGCGTGCGGATCGCGAAGAACTGGGTCAGGGCGAACACGACAATCGCCATTGCGGCGGTGAGGCTCAGGTTACTGTTCGGCGACTTGAAGCCCGGAACGTTGCCGAAGAACGGCGTGGTCCCGATCCAGTTCGCCGCGAGGATGAAGATGAACGCCGTCAGCACCACCGGTGCGAACCGCCGCCCCTTGTCCCCGGCTACCTGATGAATCATCCCCATCCAGGTCTCAATGAGGATCTCGACGACATTCTGGAAGCCGCGCGGCACCATCGACAGGTTGCGACCGACGAAGAATGCTGTCACCAGCAGAATCGCCATGATGACCCAGGCACTAAAGATGTGCTCAGTCACCGGAATTGGCCCAATATGGAAGAAGACGTGAGAGGCAAGCCCCTCGCTATGCCCACTCGCTTCTTCGGCAGCCGCAACGGCCATCGTACTGATCTGGCTTGCCTGCACGCGCTGCTACTCCTGAACCTGCTGACGGCGGCCATCTGCCCGCCGTGAGACGTACTTCAATAGCTGGAGCGTACTCATGACCGAAGAGATCATGCCGCCAACCGCCCCGATAAGCGAGAAGATAATGCCGGTCCCGAGCAGACCGTCAATCCAGTTACCCAAAAGAAAACCCAGCGCGACAGCCACCGCGCAGGTGACGCCAAACTGAGTGACAATGCCGAGCGCTTCCCAGGTATTGAGGTTGGACATGGTCGCCCTACTCCCTGGTTCGGCCGGCGGGCTGAGTATACCAACGTCCTCTTCATGGAGCAACGTGCAGGTGAGGCGTTGGACGGGCGCATGACGCCCTGCGCTTCCTGCTGGTCGTAGGCCAGCGCAGAGTAGCGCATCTGCGTGTCAAAATTGTTCATAGATCGAATCCGCCGGACGGTGCCGGACGTGCCGCGCATCGCCAGCGTTTCCGTGAAGGCACCGTGCGACATGTACCGGACGCCCTGCACCAGTTCGCCGGGGGTGGCGCGCTCCAGCTCACACGAGCAGGTTCTGTGAAGGGAGGCGCTGGCCACAATGGTGCGGCGCTCTTCGGCGAGCATGTTGGGGCCTCCTCGTCGGCGTCCTTCTCTGGAGCCTATCGACGCCACGGCGATGGGGCGTGGCGCCCGGGCATCGTAGGGAACCCGGCTGACAGGGGTCAAGGGGAATGTTTCCCACGGAGCGTGTCAGGATGGTCACAGTCCGGTCGAGGCGCAGCGCGTCGCTCTCGTTGGCTGATCCCTGCCATACTACTGAGGTGGTCGGCGCATCGGCTGCCGACCATGCAGGCAGGGGGGACGATGTTCCGAGCGAAGCTGGCCGACGCGACCGCCCGACACGGTTCGGTGCTCTGCGTCGGGCTTGACCCCGACCCGCGACTCGCGCCGCCGGAGCTGGTGGGCCGAGACGGCTGGGTTGAACGGTTCTGCCTGGGCATCATCGAGGCGACGGCGGACCTCGCCTGCGCCTTCAAGCCGAACCTGGCGTTCTTCGAGGCGCTCGGGCTGGACGGCTACCATGGCCTCCGCAAGACGCTGGATGGCCTGCCCAAAGATGTCGTCAGCATCGGGGACGCCAAGCGCGGCGACATCGGCAGCACCGCCGAGGCGTACGCCCGCGCCCTCTTCGAGGTCTGGGGCTTCGACGTGGCGACGGTCAGCCCGCTGCTTGGCCCGGACACGTTGGAGCCGTTCCTGGCCTACCATGACCGTGGCATCTTCGTCCTCTGTAAGACCTCCAATCCAGGCTCCGGCACCTACCAGAACCTGCCGGTGCCTGTAGACGCTACAGAGGGCCGCGCCCCAGGTAGCGCGACGGTGCCGCTGTATGAACTGATCGCGCGGCAGATGACTGGCCTGGACTCCGCCGCTGCGTCCGGGCAACTTGGGCTCGTGGTGGGGGCGACCTATCCCCAACAGTTGCGAGAGATCCGGGCCGTCGCGCCGGACCTGCCATTCCTGGTACCGGGCATCGGGGCGCAGCAGGGCGACATCCGGGCGGCTGTCGAGGCCGGCCTTGATGCACGCGGCGCTGGGATCGTCGTCAACGCCTCGCGCGGGATTAACTACGCCAGCCAGGGCGCGGACTGGCAGCAGGCCGCCCGCGCCGCCGCCGTGGCCCTGCGGGACCGGCTTGAAGCGGCCCGCGCGGAAGTCCAGGCCGCACGTCGCACGCCGGTCGCCAGTGCCGGGCCAGGAGGCCGTTCGTGAATCCGATCAACCTGCGGCGCGGCGATATCCTGCGATTGCGCCGGCCACATCCGTGCGGCAACGACCTGTTTGAAGTGGTCCGGCTTGGGGCCGACATCGGGCTGCACTGTACGCGCTGCGGGCGGCGGCTGCTGCTGGCGCGCAGCCTGCTCGAGCGGCGCATGGAAGGCTTCGTGAGCCGAGGCGCTGACCCGCAGCCGCCGATGGATATGGACGGCGGCGGACTGGGCGACGCCGACATCGACGCGGACCTGCTGACGCCGAGCGCTCTGCGCGCTGACGACCTCAGCCCGGATGGCATGGATCCGGACCCGCTCGACCCGCCGCGCCCGGCCCTGTGACCGAGCGCGCCGGCCGCAGCCCCGCGTGAGCCACCCGCCCACGCCGCAGCTGCCCTCGCCAAGCCCGGACGGCCAGTCGCCTGACGCCGGCACCGCCGGCGTCCCGCCAGATGAGGGTGGCAGCGTCTGGCGCAACGGCCATTTCCTGCTGCTGTGGGCGGCGCAGGCCACCGGACAGACGGCCCACAACGCCGTCAACTATGGTCTGCTGGTGCTGGTGCAGAAGGGCACCGAGTCCGCCGCGCACATGAGCGTGGCCGTCCTGACCGTCGTCGTGCCGTCGGTCATCTTCGGGCTGGTGGCCGGTGCGTACGTGGACCGCCGCGACAAGCGTTGGGTGCTGCTCGGCACCAACCTGCTGCGCGCCGGCCTGATGCCGTTCTATATCCTGACGCCGGATTGGCTGTGGGTGCTGTACGCCGTGAACGTCCTGTTCGCGGTCATCAGCCAGTTCTTCGCGCCGGCCGAAGTTGCGATGCTGCCGGTGATCGTCGGGAAACGGCGGCTGCTCGAGGCGAACGCGCTGTTTCAGGTCACGTTCACCGCGTCGCAGTTGGGTGGACTGGTCGTGCTCGGGCCGCTGCTTGTCAACCTGATCGGCACGGACGGCCTGTTCACGGCGGTGGGTGTGGCGCTGCTGGTGTCGGCGGCCCTTGTCTGGCCGCTGCCGAGCACCCGCAACCGCCTGGAAGACGGTGTGCTCGGGTTCCGGGCGCTCTGGGGGGAGATCGTGTTCGTGCTGCGCTACGTCCGCACGGACCGGGTGATCGCCTGGGGCGTGGTGCAGTGGACCATCGGGTCCACGCTGGCGCTCATCATCGCCACGCTGGCCCCGACCTTTGTCGTCGTGGTGCTGCGGGTGCGGGCGGAGGACAGCGTGTTCGTGCTGGCTCCGGCCGGCATCGGCACCGTCCTCGGGTCGCTGTTGCTGTCGCGGTGGGGCGAGCGGCTCGATCAGCGACGGCTGGTCGAGGCTGCGCTGCTGGTGCTGGGCACCTGCATGGGGCTGATGGCGCTGGCGGCGACGCTCTGGCAGCGGCTCGGCTGGATTTCCGACCCGGCCATCACGGACCCCGGCACCCTGGGCTGGCGTTCGTTGATCGGTGCGGTGATGCTGCTGGCGGTGCTGGCCGGCTTCGCCTTCGTGGCGGTCATCGTGCCGGCGCAGACGCTCATTCAGCAGCGCGCGTTGCCAGACGTGCGCGGCCGCCTCTTCTCGGTGCAGATGGTCGTGTCGAATCTGGCGAGCATCCTGCCGCTGGTGGCCCTGGGCGAGCTTGCCGACCTGATCGGCGTAGGGCGGGTGCTGATCCTGGTGGGTCTGGTAGTCATCGGGGCCGGCGTGGTGAGCATGCGGCTGGCTGGCCTGGACGCCCGCGCGGTCGCTGGCGACGCCTCAGCCCCGACCGCCGCCTGACCGGCCCGGCGCTTGGGCCAGCGTGTGACTCACGGGCGCGGCCCACTGACACTACTCACAGCACGACTCGGGCACCGGGCCTACTACGGCAGTAGATCGGGGTCGGCGGCAAGCGCGCGGTCGAGGGCGGTCGCCAGTGCCGCGTTACCGTCAGGGTTCAGGTGCCAGTCCCGCCGGTAGTAGAGCCGGTGTGGTCGGGCCGCCTCGCGCAACTCGGGCAGCGGATCGATGGTGGTGATGTCGGCGGCGGCAGCGGCGGCCAGGATGCGCTCATACGCAACGGTGTCGTAGGCGAGGTCTTCCGGCGTGAGCGTCAGCAGACGGGCCGCCCGCCCGAGTGCGCCGCGCTCGTCTTGCGGCTCCACCTGGGTCTTGGTGGGAATCATCAGCACAGCAACTGCGGCATCCTGCTCGGCGGCGTACTTTTTGAGGAGGCCGAACAGGGTGGAGAGGCGGCGGTAGGCAGTCTCCGCATTGGCAGGCGCCGTGCGCGCGCGGATCGCCTGCTTCACGCTCTGGGACCAGCAGCCGTGGCACTCGCGTAGCAGCCGAACCAGGGCGTCCTGCGGGACGAGCGGCGCGTCGGGCACGACCAGCCCCAGACCTGCCAGGGTGTCATCAAGCGCGGCTTCCGCGACCGGCCCGACGCGCCGCACCAGTTCGGAGTGCAGATCAAGCCACGTCAGCGGCGTTCGGAAGAAGCTGACCAGGCCGGCGGCATCGTCGATGGTCGCGGCATCGACGCCGTGATGCATCAGGTCATTGATGTCGTTGCCGGCGTAGACGGCGAAGATGATGAGGTCTGGCTGCAACGGCGCGCCGTAGGTCCGGAGCCAGAGGTACGCTTGTTGGGGGCTGTACCCGTCAACGCCCGCGTTCAGCACCTCCACGGACTGCCCGCCGGTCCGCGCCCGCACCAGCGCCTCAAGGTGGCCGGGGTACGTCTCATCATTCGTCGCGTAGCCGCTCGTTTGCGAGTCGCCTAGCACCAGCACGCGGACCGTTCCCGCCGGCTTCGGCATCTCGATCTCGTCGTCGCGGCGCAGCCCGTAACTGTTGGTCCGAAAGCGGAACGCCCCACCTCGGTGTTCGGCCACCCGAACGTCCGCCAGGGCCGTCGCGGCGTAGGCGTACCCGAGGGTCGCATCGGCCTGGAAGACCTTCGGGGGCGGGCTGCGCCAGGCGTCATCGGCCCACAAGCTATCGGTCGGCTCGTCAGCGACCGGTGCCAGGGTCGGGTCTGGCCCCAGACGCAGGGCGAACTCGGCCAGCGGTAGCGCAGCCAGGACTGCCGTCAGCATCAGGAGGGCGCGTACCAGGATGAGCGCCGGGAATCGCCCACGAGCCGAACGCCCGGGCATGGCGTTGGGTGGGGAAGCCGGACGGCCGGCCGCTCCTGCCTGGGCAGACGGTGCGGCAGGCTGGCTTGCCTCCGGGGGTCGGGAGTCGGTGGGTGCGGTGCGACGGGTGCCCATCGGCGTCAGGGGGTCTTGCAGGTGGGGGCGACGAGGCCGGGCACGGCCTGCGCCAGCCGCGCGGCGACGATGCTATTGCCGAGGGGCGAGAAGTGCGACCCTGCGGCGAACAGTGTTTCCATCCCCTGCTTTGACGATTCGAGTACGAACTCGTCCGTGAAGTCGAGCGTGGGGACGCCGGCCTGCTGGAGCCAGTCCACCAGCGGCTGGTGGGCGCTCGGCTGCACCTGCCGCGCCAGCAAGTCACGCTTGCTCGGGAAGACGATGACCACGGGCGCGGCACCGTCCGCCTTGACCTGCTCTGCGAACTGGATCAGGATGCGGCCGGTGATCTGGTACGCCTCGCCCTGCTGGTCGTAGAGCGGGTACGTCAGCGGCGTGCGCGACAGGGCGGTGCGCGTCCGCTGATAGCCTGCGGTCTTCGCTAGGCGCACCAGCGAGAAGCCGTCGAACGGCCCCGGCACGAACGTGCCCGGGAAGTACCAGGCGTCGTCCGGCCCCAACGTCCGCTCGACGTGGACCGGGTCAGCCATCTGGCGCGGGTC